>JBAIWZ010000058.1:0-3885 GCA_037916955.1 Acutalibacteraceae bacterium
GGCGGCGTGGTGCTGATGAAGAGCGACCTGGCCGACGTGACCGCGGCCATCAAGCTGAGCCGCGCGACCATCGGCAAGGTCCGTCAGAACATGTTCTTCTCGCTGTTCTACAACGTGATCGGCATTCCGATCGCCGCCCGCGTCTTCGCGGCCTGGGGGCTGATCCTCAAACCGGAACTGGCCGGACTGGCCATGGCCTTCAGTTCGGTCTCGGTCGTGCTGAACTCGCTGCTGCTGCGGCGGTTCCGCCCGGACCGGCGCGACTTCCTGTCGCTCCTGGCGCCGGTCGTGATGACATCGCTGTTCGTTCTGGTGTTCCTGGCCTTCGCCAGGCTGAGCATCGGCGCGATGAGCGGCTGACGATCAATAAGAAAGACCCCGGTCGGAAACCGGGGTCTTTTGATAAGTCACTTCCGAGGAGCGTCGAGGAGCTGAGGCAGCAGGCCGCCGTCGAGGCCTTCCAGATCCTTGACCGTCGCCGCCGCGCCGCGGACCTCGCCCTTGTCGTCAAGGATCAGGACGCAGGGCGCCAGGGTCCGTGCCAGCCGGGCCGTGTCCCGGCCCGCCAGCATGACGGAGAGGACCGTCATCCGCAGGGCCGGTCCGGCCTTCTGCAGATAGGGCATGATCGTGCGGGGCGCGTCGTCGGTCGCAGCCACTATCTTCAGGCCGCGTCCGCCGTAGGCGTCCTGCCACGACTTCAGGACGGCCATCATCTGCCGGGTCGGCGACGGCTGGTCGGGAAGCTCGGCATACTGCGTCCAGAAGAACACGGCGGTGGTCTTGCCCTGCGCCAGGTTCGTCCGGCCGAGCCGGCCGATCTTCGGGCAGGCCTGATCATCCGTCATCACGCATTGCGAGCCCGGAACGATCCCGCCGCTGCCGTCGGTTTCGGCGACCGATATCTGGAATCCGTCGAGCGACGGCATCGGCCGGCCCACATAGACCCGGCTCAGCAGATCGGTCGGCGCCGGCTTGGCGATCGGCGTCACCTCGAGGGCGACCGCCTGGCCGTCGCGCCGGACCGTCAGCGGGAGAACCTTCCCGGCCGGCCAGTTCCTGATCGTCTCGACCGCCTTGGCCGAGCCGGCCGCGGGCGCGCCGCCGAGCCGCAGGATGACGTCCCTGAACTTGAGGACGCCGTCGGCGGGCATGGTGGGGATGGTCCCGGCGACGACGATCTCGGTCTCGGACGAGCCGATCATGTCGCTCTGGGTCGCGATCTCCGCGAGCTCGACGCCGATCCAGGAATCGACCGGGACGACGGCTTCGGCCGGCGCTTCTTTGACCGGCTGCTTGCAGGCGATGAGGGGCAGACAAAGGAAGGCGGCTGCTGCGATGATCTTTCCGTTCATTTTCGCTCTCCTCGATGGGGTAAGGAACTGGCCGAAAATTAATCTGTACCCAGCCAAAAGTCAATATCCGCGGGATGCGTCCGGCCGACGGTCGAGCTTAACTTTGCCTTGCCGCCGGCCCGGCATTACAATGAATGCGCAATCGCTATGAACCAGGTCCTCATCCCTCCGGCGTACGCGGATATCACGGGCCCGCTGATCTTCATCGCCGGTCCCATCCAGGGTTCGGCCGACTGGCAGGAGCGGGCCATCGCCATCCTGGCCGGAGCGGATGGCGTCACGATCGCCTCGCCTCGCCGCCTGGGCGAACTGCGGCTGTTCTCGGAGAAGGAATACAACGAACAGGTCGACTGGGAGCACTTTCATCTCGACCGCGCGGCCCGGAACGGCGTCATCATGTTCTGGCTGTCGAAGGAGAACCTCCATCGCTGCGACCGGCCTTACGCCCAGACCACCCGCTTCGAACTGGGCGAGGCCGTGACCCTGCACCGCCTGGCCGGCGCCAAGGTCTGCGTCGGTCTGGAGGAGGGTTTCAGCAACGCCCGCTATCTCCGGCGCACCCTCGCCAAAAAAGCGCCGGGCATCCCGCTCTGCGCCACTCTCGAAGAAACCTGCCGCCGGGCCGCCGAACTGGCCCGCGCCTGAACGTCATATGCACGCGATCATCGAAAACATCAAGAACTACGGCGTCTATTTCCTGATCGGCGGAGCGGTCACTGTTCTGATCGTCGCCCTCGAGCAGAGCAACCACCGCCTGCTTTCGGCGCTCGCGGCCGTCACGCCGGTCTTCACCGTCGTGGCCTATTTCTTCATCGGCGAATCCAAGGGCGGCGCGGCCGTGGCCGGCCACGCCTGGCTCGTGCTGCTCGGGACGCTCGTCGCCTGGGTGCCCTACATGCTGGTCATCGCCTACCTGTCGCCCCGGATCGGGACGGCCAAGTCCATTCCGACCGGCCTCGGCGTCTTCTTCTTCCTGGCCGTCATTTACGTCGAGGTCGTCAATTATTTCCGGCTTTTCCGGTGACCGATTGACAACCGCGGCCGCTTACGGTATCATCGTTAACTGAAATGGCGTCCGTTTGAAAACGGGCGCGGACTCGAGCCACTGGCAGTCGTCACACTAAATGGGACCCTGATGGCGCGGGTCGCATTTTTTCGTATGACTGAAGAGGCTAACACGCCGACAGGGTCGGCATTCTACGGGCTGGGCATCGCCCCCAAACTCCTTGATGCCCTGGACCGGCTCGGCTTCACGAAGCCGACGCCGATCCAGCTTAAGGCCATTCCGGTGGCCATCGACGGCAAGGACGTCATCGGCGTCGCCCAGACCGGCACGGGCAAGACGCTGGCTTTCGGCGTTCCGATGATCCAGCGCATCGCCCGGGTCAAGGGCAAGGGCCTGGTCGTCCTGCCGACCCGCGAACTGGCGCTCCAGGTCGAAGAGGTGTTCGCCTCCATCGGCAAGCATCTCGGCCTGCGGACCGCCGTCCTCATCGGCGGCGCCTCGATGGAGCCGCAGATCCGGGCCATCCGCAACAAGCCGCATGTCGTCGTCGGCACGCCGGGCCGCATCATCGACCACCTGGAACAGCGCACCCTGGACCTGTCCGACGTTTCCGTCCTGGTCCTCGACGAGGCCGACCGCATGCTCGACATGGGTTTCCAGCCGCAGATCCGCCGCATCCTCCAGTCCGTGCCGCGCGAACGGCAGACCATGCTGTTCTCGGCGACGATGCCCGATCCGATCGTCAAGATCGCGTCGCAGTACATGAAGATGCCGCTCCGCGTGGAAGTGGCGCCGGCCGGCACGCCGGCGGAACTCGTCTCGCACGAGCTGTTCGTCGTCCGCAAGGACCAGAAGAACCGGCTGCTGGAAAAGCTGCTCGGCGATTACAAAGGCACGGTCCTGGTCTTCTCGCGCACCAAGTTCGGCTGCAAGCGCATCTGCCGGGCGCTCAAGGCCATGGGCCACAACGCCGCCGAGATCCATTCCGACCGGACGCTGGCCCAGCGGCGCGAGGCGCTCGACGGCTTCAAGTCCGGCAAGTACCGGGTGCTGGTCGCCACCGACATCGCCGCCCGAGGCATCGACGTTTCCGGCATCGAGCTGGTCCTGAACTACGACGTCCCGGATAACCCGGAGGATTACGTCCATCGCATCGGCCGCACCGGCCGCGCCGGCCAGACCGGCAAGGCCATCTCCTTCGCGACGCCCGAACAGGGCGCCGAGATCCGCGAGATCGAGAAGCTGGCCCAGATCTACCTGAACATCAGCCCGCTGCCCGAGCTGCCGCCCGACCGTCCGCGTCCGGCCTACGAAGGCCACCGGGAGGGAGGCCGCGGCTTCGGCGGCGGCGATCGGCGCCACGGCCACGGCGGCCGCGGCGGCCGGGGTTTCGGCGGCAGCGGCGATCGGCGCCACGGCCACGGCGGTTTCGGCGGGCAGGCCCCCGAAGAACGCCCGGCCGGAACGGGCGGCGAGGCCGGACCGGCAGGCTACACTTTTTACGAAGCCCAGCACACCAGGCTG
>JBAIWZ010000059.1:0-1913 GCA_037916955.1 Acutalibacteraceae bacterium
AACGTGACGCCGATGATCGACGTCATGCTGGTGCTGCTGATCATCTTCATGGTGGTCACGCCGGCACTGTTGGCGGGATTCAACGCCCAGCCGCCCCAGGCGGTGAATCTCAAGGACCATCCGGAAGACAACAACCTGGATCAGGTCCTGGGCATCGATAAGGACGGCAACTACTACCTGAACAAGAAGCACATCGAGTACTCGGCCATCGGGCCGACGCTCAAGCGGATCTACGACAACCGCACCGAGGACAAGATCATCTACTTGAAGGCGGACAAGGACATCGACTACAGCAAGGTGGTCGACCTCCTCGACATCGCCGGCAAGAACGGAGTGCGCATGACGGGCCTGATCAGCGATCAGCGTCCCGGCACGATCTCCACGGTCGCGGGTGACACGAAGGCGACGGCACCAGTGGGAGGGAAAAAGTAATGGCCATGTCAGCAGGGGGCGGCAACGCGGGTCTCACCAACGAGATCAACGTCACGCCCATGATCGACGTGCTCCTGGTGCTGCTCATCATCTTCATGGCGGCGCTGCCGTCCATGCGGAAGGCGATCGACGTCCAGCTTCCGGACCCGACGCCGCAGCCGAACCAGCCGCAGAACGTCAAGAACGACCAGATCGTGCTCGAGATCAAACCAGGCGGGATCTACTCCATCAACACGGCGAATACGACGCTCGACCAGCTGGGCGCCAAGCTGAAGGAGATCTACGATCCGCGTCCGGAGAAGATCATCTTCATCAAGGGTGACTCCGGCATCAAATACTCGGATGTCATCACCGCGATGGACATCGCGCGCGGCTCCGGCGTGAAGGTCATCGGCGTTCCGCCGAAGGACCTTGGCAATCAGGGAGCTGCGCCGGCGGCCAAGTAGTTCGCTGGTCTGACGACAAAGAAGTCGATACGGCGGACGAACCCTTTGGGGTGCGTCCGCCGTATAACTTTCCTGCAGGTAACCCATTCATGGCCCGCGATTTCATTCCCTCCGCCGAGCTCGAGCCGGCGCCGACGCACGCGCGCCGGCACCTGCCTGCGCTCGCCATGCCGGAAGGGGATGACGATCGACGCGTCGGCGCGGCGGCGTCCATTGCGTTGCACGTACTCATCGTGCTCCTGCTGGTCACACCGATCGCAGCCGGACACGAGATCGTGGAGCGGCCCCAGGGGGCAGGTGGTCCCGGACCGGCGGGGGGCGGCGGAGGTGGCCGCAGGGGCACCGGTGGTGAGACCGAGCATCTCGAGTTCATACGCGTCGCACCGCCGCCGCCGGCACCAGCGGCCGCCGTGCCCACGGTTCAGCCCAAGATCGTGGTGCCGCCGCCGAAGCCTGTCGTCAAACCGCCCGAGCCCGTGAAGCCACCGCAGGTCGAGGCGCTCACTCCCACAACGAAGATCGACGTCGCCGCCAAGCCGCTCGATGTGTCGGCGGTGCGCGGTGTGGGCGGAGGAACCGGCAACGACGGCACTGGCGGTAGCGGTCCCGGGAAGGGTGGCGGTGTGGGCTCGGGGGAGGGCACTGGCCGCGGCTCCGGTGTTGGTCCCGGCACTGGCGGCGGCAATCAGGCCAATTACCCGCCGACGCCGACCGAGGTGTTCCTGCCGCCAATGCCCATTCCGAACAGCGTGAAGGGCTTTCATCTCGTCGCCGAATTCGACGTCGATGAGACCGGCCGCGTACTCGGGTTCGACTTCACGCATACGAAGGATGGCGGCTACAACAGGCGCCTTTCCGATGTGTTCCGGAGCTTCCGTTTCCGCCCGGGCACGCGCCCTGACGGAACGCCGATTCGCATGAAGGCGCAGGTGGTCGTAGACCTGTTCTAGGGTTGCGGCGGTTGGTCTAGCGGGTGTTTCCGGGCGGCCGTAAATTCAAGCCAATGACGAGCTTGGCCGCGCGTTCGGACGCGAC
>JBAIWZ010000060.1:0-4857 GCA_037916955.1 Acutalibacteraceae bacterium
CCAGACCCGGCCGCGACGGATCCGCGGGCTACTCGATGCAGCAATCGATCGCCTTCTTGACCAGGTCGCCGAGCTTGCCGAGCAGGCCCTTCTTTTCGGCGTCGTGCTTGTTCAGCGCCTGCTCGTCGATCTTTTTGATGCCGTCGGTCCCGATCAGCTTCATGTTCAATCCCCAGAACAGCGAATACAGGTCGTAGGCCTTGCCGAAGAGCGAGTAGGCCTCGTCCTTGTGCCCCTGGCCGAGCTGCTTGGTGCCGACCTCCATCAGCCGCATCGACGCGGCCAGCAGGTGCTTGGAGATGCACCAGACCTCGCCCTCGTATTCCTTGATGATCTTTTTCAGGAGCTCCTTGCGCATCTCGCGGACCTGGGCGATCAGGTCGAAGTACTCCGGCTTGCCGGTCTTGGCGCCGGTGAAGAAGAAGTGCTCCTCGATGCTGACCAGGTTCATGATGGCGATCGACAGGTCCTGGTCCGAGGACAGGTCCATCTTCTCCTGTTTCTTCATCTCGTCCACTTTGCGGACGAATTCGTCGATCTTTTTGAGGTCGGTTTCCATATATATGGCGCCGCCGCCCGCCCGCGGGCGGTCCGGGCCGGTTAGATGTCGCGCAGGAAGCTCTTGTGCTTCCATTCTTTCTTGAGTTTGTCGGTCCGCTGGCGGACGGCCGCGAGCCGGGCGCCGAACGGTTCCCCGTCCTCCCCCACCTCGATGGTCGGCTCCTCCGCGCCGCCGGACGGCTGGCTGAAGTCGTCCCTGCAGCGGCCGGCCGGGTCGTTGACGCAGGACGGGTCGATCTCGTCGAGGAACATCGACCGCTCCTCGTATTCGAAACTGCCGCGGCCGATCGAAGCCGGATGGCTCAGGTACAGCCGCCTCTTGGCCCGGGTCACGGCGACGTAGAACAGGCGCCGCTCCTCCTCGAGTCCGCCCCGATCGCCGATGGCCCGGCGGTTGGGGAAGGACGACGCGGTCAGGTGGATGATGAAGACCGCCTCCCACTCCAGGCCCTTGGCCTGGTGGATGGTGGACAGGACGATCTTGCCGCCGCGGACCGGACGGCCGGAAGTATCGCCCGCCGCGCTTTCGTCGAGCGTGACCTCGGCCAGGAAATCGGCCAGCTTTTCATACGGTTCGGCCAGGCGCGCCATCTGCTCCAGGTCGTCGAGGCGCTCGCGGTAATTCGGATATTCGGCTTCCAGATACGAGACGTAGGGCGAATCGAGCACGGCCTTGATCAGCTCGGTCGGACGGTCGCCGGCCGCCTGCAGGTCCTCGAGGCAGGCGCGGAGTTCGCGCCAGCCGCTCGCGGCGCGGCTGCCGAGGATCTCGCCGACCGGCAGGAGGATGGCCCTGGCCAGGCTGCCTTCCTTCTGGAACAGGGCGAACAGCTTCAGGGCCGAGACCTCGCCGATGCCGGACTGCAGGCCGAGGATGCGCAGCCAGGCGGCCTCGTCGGCGAAATTCGCCTTGAGGCGCAGGAAGGACAGGATGTCCTTGACGTGGGCCCGGTCGAAGAAGCGCAGGCCGCCGCGATAGTCGTAGTCGATGCCGCGTTTGGTCAGTTCGAACTCCAGCGCCTGCGAGTGGTGCGTGGCGCGGAACAGGACGGCGATGTGGTCGGGCCGGACGCCCTGGTCCAGCAGCTCCTCGATGCGGTCGGAGACGAAATCCGCCTCGCGCATCGCCGAGGCGCAGGGCGTGACCACCGGCTTGGCGAAGCGTTCGGCGGCCGAGACCAGCTCCTTGGGGAACTGGTCGCGGTTCCGGGAGATGACGTCGTTGGCCAGGTCGAGGATCTCCGGCGTCGAGCGGTAGTTGGTCTGGAGCTTGAAGATCCGCGCGCCGGGGTACTGCTTGGGAAAATCGAGGATGTTGCGGACGTCGGCCGCCCGGAAGGAGTAGATGCTCTGGGCGTCGTCGCCGACGACCAGCAGGTTGTGCTTCGGCCCGGCCAGGCGGCGGATCAGCGCGACCTGCAGGGAATTGGTATCCTGGAACTCGTCGACCAGGATGTAGCGGAAGCGCTCGGAGAGGCGGTCGCGCAGGACCGGCTCGGCGTCGAGGAGCTCGACCAGCCGGGCCAGGAGGTCGTCGAAGTCCATCGCGTTGGCGTTGCGCTTCTTCTTGTCGTAGAGGGAGACGACGCGCTGGAGGTCGGGCAGGATGTTCAGGAAGTGCGGATGCATCTTCTCGACCGCGGTCTCGAAGGTCATCATCGCGTTCCGCGAATAGCTCAGGACCTCCTGGATGACCGCCGGCGACGGGAAACGCTTGCCGCCGGCGTCGAGGCCAAGCTCCTTGAGACAGGCCTTGAGGAGCGCCCGGCTGTCGTCCTGATCGAGGATGGTGAAGCCCGGCGTGTAGCCGAGGCGCTCGCCGTACTGGCGGAGGATCCGGTTGGCGACCGAGTGGAAGGTGCCGCCCCAGAGACCGACCGGGCGGCGGCCGCCGGTCGCGCCGAGAAGTTCGCCGATCCGGGTCATCATCTCATTGGCCGCCTTGTTGGTGAAGGTCAGGAGCAGTATCCGGTCCGGTTCCACGCCGTGCTCGACGAGGTGGGCGACGCGGTAGACGATGGTCCGGGTCTTGCCCGAACCGGCGCCGGCCAATACCAAACAAGGCCCCTCGGCCTCACGGACGACGGCGAGCTGTTCGGCGTTCAGTTCTTTCTCGTAATCGATCCTCGGCGGCATCGGGTTTCGATCAGACGGCGAGGATGGTGATGGCGATGATCGTCCAGATGACCAGCCAGGCGATGGTCCAGGCCATGATCTCCAGGGCTTCGGTCTTCTTGCCCTGCATGAAGGTCAGGATCGGCTGGCCCAGGACCAGCGTGCCGGTGATCAGGGCCGAGACCACGAACAGAAGCAGGAAAGCGACGGGCATCAACAGCGACTTCTGGTCTCCGAATATGGCGCTGGCGCTGGACATGAACCAGGCGACGGCAACGACATAAACGACGGTAGCGGCCGAATTGCGCAGGCCGGCGAGCGCCAATTTGGAATCCTTCATACTTGCGTGAAAAACGGGTTCATTCCCCGTCGTTCCCCCACTCTACACCGCTTATCCGGGTCAGCCAAGAGGCGAGGAATGGCTAATCTAAATACCGTTTAACTGACGAATTCATTTCAATATTTGGATTCAAACTTTGCAGCGATAAAACGATTTTACCTATTGTTTTTTTGAAATAATTATTCGGGTTAATCCAAACTCGCTTAACAACCCCACCTGACAGATATGAAACGTAAATCAGCCGATTACTTCCAAGTGTCGTGCGTTCGTCCAAACGAACGATTTTATCAACCGGAACTGTACTTCGCTCAAATAAAAAACTGACAATTTCCAAATTTCTTCCATTTATAACCAGATAACTAAATTTAAAATAAAGAAAATATATCAAGGCAAAACAGAGATATAGAAAACCCACTACTTGAATAATCAAAGACCAGCCTGCTGTACCTGTACTCAGGTACAATAAACCCAGAAGGAGCGGTGCGGCGCCAAAAGTAATCAAGAGAACCCGCAGAGGCACGGTGAATTCGGTCTTAAATTTAATGTAGTTCATATTCAGCAGTATGAGTACGATCAAATTCTACCATATGTGACGGTCTTACTTCCCACTTTCCCGCGAATGACAACAAAAAGCGTTCGTGCGATCGTTCGTTTTTGGACGGATCGTCCGCCAGGACACTTTGCGAAATAAATCCCTGAGTCTTATCGCGAGGCCAGTCGCCGCCGCGCGGCGACCCTCGCAGGCCGAGCGAAGCCCAAAAAGAATTTCCGAGCTGCCGGCATACTGCGGGTGGCGCGGTTTCGGGGACCCCGGCCACGCGCAGGTGAGCGGAGCGACCGAGCATGGCCGGGGTAGAAACCGCGACAGGACCCGCTTGCTATTTCAATAACAAAACCTCGCACCTGACGATGCGAGGTTGTTCGGACGATCTACTCGTCCTTGATGACGGACTTGATCTTGGCCGTGAACTCCGGAGTGAACTTGTCCGGAGTCAGGCCGTGAGCCGACTTGCCGTGGGACATGGCTTTGTTGACGACCTCCTCTTCGGTCGCTCCTTTGGCCATGAAGCCGCAGGACATGCCCATGTCCTTGCAATGGAAGACTTTCACACGCCTATGCGTTAGGAATTAGCCGCGGACATTATCTCACCAAACGACCCGTTTGAAAAACAGCCGCTCAAACTATCGCCTACAAGGCGGCGCGCCAGCGCACTTTGCGAACAAAATCCACGAGTCCTTACGCGAGGTCGGCTGTGAGCTGGCGAGCAGCCGACGGGTCGCATCGGCGACCCCGTGTTCAGCGAGCGATTCATATCATTCGCGAGCTGAACCAGCGTCGCGAAGCGACGCGCTCGCAGGCGAGCGCGGCCCACGCGAATTTTGTTGAGGCCAAACCGCGGGTGGCGCGGTTTCGGGGCCCCCAGCGGCGCGCAGCCGCGCGAGCACCGATGGGGTGGAACCGCGACAGGACCCGCGGGACTCTTCGGAAAAAAAAGCTCCGTTCCGAGTCGGAACGGGGCAAGAACTACAGCTTGGCCGAAGCCTGCTTGAGCGCCTCCTTGAGGGCGTTCAGGTCGCCGGCTTTCACGGCCGCGTCGCAGGCCTTGAGCTCGGCCGCGACCAGGTCCAGAGCCTTCCGCTGGCGGTTCTGGCCGAAGCGGCGCCGGACCGTCTCGATCCGCCGGCCGATCTGCTCGGCCGTTCGGACGGGGACCCTGGCAATGATCGCCGCCGAAGCGATCGAGACGAGCGACTCCAGGCCGTGGCGCATCTGCGCCCGGTCCACGATGGTGAGCGCTTCGCCCAGCCCGCCGACCGCGGCCAGGGCGTTGCCTTTCTCG
>JBAIWZ010000061.1:0-4416 GCA_037916955.1 Acutalibacteraceae bacterium
GAGCGGAACCGCGGACTTTTGCTTCATTTGCTTCATTTGAGCGCAACCCTGCGCGGCAAGAAAAAACGGCAGTGTTCACTGCCGTTCTTTCTGGTGCGCCCGAGACGATTCGAACGTCTGACCTCAACCTCCGCAGGGTTGCGCTCTATCCAACTGAGCTACGGGCGCTTGCTCGCTTCCAGCGCGAGCCGACGTTCGGGCTCACTCGGTGCCCGTTCGCCATCACTTTTGCTCGCGCTGCGCTCGCCTTCACACCGCGCGCGGCGTGACTGCATTCAAAGAATATTTTTCAACGTGCAACTTCCTACGACGCCGACACCGGCCGTGCACCCTATGCACTTCGGCGTCCGAGCCGTGGCTGCCTGCCTCCCATTTCGCTGCGCGAAATGTGACTGCCGAGCCAATATTTTTAGATCTTCAGGATCCGGCTGATGATGTCGGACAGCGGTTCGTCGACCTCGTTCAGGTCCTCCCGAACGAACTGGCCGAGCAGCTGCCGCACGATATTCGGATCCTGGGTCGCCAGGTCCACCCTGACGCGGGGCGCGGCCGACCTGAACTCCAGGTACAGGCTGCGGGCCATCGGCGGATCATAGTAGAACCAGAAACGCTCGATGTCGCGGAAAGTGTAGAAAGATTCGCCTACTCCTATGCCCTCCTCCGTGATCGTGAACCTGATCAGTTTCGGCTCATAGATCGTCGAAACGTACAGGACCAGCGCGAACATCACGATGATCAGGGCAAACAGAAAGTTAGCAGAAAGCAGCGCATAAAGCAAGAGTCCGGCCCCGGCCGCGATCATCACCATGTACCATAACCGCCCGCGCTCGTAGCGAGGACGATCAAGGTATTCCCACACCATAAGCTCCGCGCCGTGCGGGCCTGATGATTGAACGGGGTTCGTCGAGGAGGTGTCCGCCATATATGGATCATTTATATCCACATACATTTATAGCTCTTTTTAGCCTTTTTTGCCAGCGGACGGACCTTAACCCGGCTCCTGACAGGCAGGTCCGGCGCCCGACCGCACCTTGACTTTTAGCCCAATTCTTGCTACAAATCATCGTTCCTTGGACAACCAGCGGCGGAGAACGGCAGTCTGAAGCGACCGAAAATAAGCAAAAGGAGGCCGTCGTGGGCCAGCCATATCCGAATCGGGACGTCCTGTTGACCGACATCAACGGCATCTTCCGCAGTCACGGCCTGCCGGTCTGGGAGACCAAACATCTGGGCAGCGCCGAAAAGGGCGAATGCCAGATCGTCGGCCTGAGAAACGTTCGGGACCTGCCTGACGGGCGCATCGAGATCGAGTTCGAGGTCATCGTGCCCGTCACCGGTCCGACGGCGATCACGGCCCGCTTCGGCGGTCCGATGGTCTTCGTCCTCCCCTACCTCGGCACGACGGCCGGACAGAACGCCGGCCTGAAGATCGCGCTCATGAAGCACTGGCGCGTCGAGATCGGCGAATGGTCTTACGAGCTGCCTCACGGCTTCGACCCGCGGCCGGGCGACGGGACCGAGTTCGACCCCATCGACTCGCCGGCGCACCGCGTGCTCGAGCGGACCTTCGGCGACGTCTGCAGCGAATCGCTCGGCGCCTCGCGGGTCATGCCGCTGACCGACCTCAGGCTTCGGCACGAGGCCGCTCCGGCCAAGGCCTACCTCCTGGTCGCCTCGGTCCTGAGGCCCTTCCCCCGCCGCATCGGCGAAGGCGAGATCGTCCTGCTGGACTGGCCGCAGGTCATGTGCCTGCTCCGCAGGAACAACTTCGTCACCGACCCGACCGCCCGGGCCATCCTGTACGAGGCGGCGTTCCTCTACCCCGACCTCAAGTGACCCCGGCCCCTCTCCGCGCGAGAGGGGCTTTTCTTATTTGCCGGCCGGCGCGCCCTCCAGCCGCCGGTTCAGGTACATGAAAGGAATGTTGATCAGGCCGACCAGCCATTTGACCGCGACCTGGCCGACGATCAGCGGCCAGAGCGGCATCGATCCGGCGAAAGCCAGCGGGATGAAGATCAGGCTGTCCAGCGCCAGGGCGGGCAGGGAGCTGAAGGCATTGCGCATCCACAGCCGGCCGCCCCCGGTCAGCTTGTGGAACCAGTCGAAAATGTAGGCGTCGACGTTCTCGGACACGATGAACGCCAGCCAGCTGGCGGCCGTGATCCTCGGCACCAGGCTGAAGATCTGGCCCCACTCCTGCTGAATGGACCAGAACGGGGCAGGCGGCAGCATCACTCCGAGCCAGAAAAAGAAGACCATCGCGGCCTGCGAGACGAAGGCGATGGCGATCATGCGCTGGGTCTCGCGGCGTCCGAACTTCTCGTTGACGATGTCGGTCAACAGGTAAGTCACGGAAAAAACCAGGACCCCGCTCGGGCCGTAAAAGGTCCGGAAGCCCAGGTCGAAGGCCGAGACCTTGGCCGCCAGGACCTGGGCGACGAGCACGAACGTGACGTACAGCCCGATGAGCAGGTCGGCGCGGTTGAATTTACGTGCGTACCAGCTGCCGAGCAGCGTGAACGCGGTGATCCCGCAGATCCAGACGACGAGTAGCAACAGCTGCTGCATAGGGGTCTCGGCCGCCTCAGCCTTCGAGCTCGCGCAAGGCGTCGGTCCCGATCCAGCGGGCCGAAGGCAGGTCCGACCCGGCGAGTTCCCGGGCCAGGGCCGCCGCCTGCCGGCGCAATCCGGGACCCCGCTTGCCGATGCAGCGCAGAGCCCAATTTACCGCTTTCTTAACGAAATTACGGTCGTCCGACGCAGCCCGCCTGATCAACGGCAGCAGGCGGCTGAACTTGGCCGACGGGGCCGTCCGGTCATGCGCGGCCAACCAGGCCATCAAGGCGAAGCCGGCGCGCCGGACGTATTCGCGCTCGTCGCCGGCCCAGGACCTGGCCTTCTTCCAGGCGTAGCGCGTCTTGTCGAACAGGTGGCCGCAGACCGTATCGCAGACATCCCAGGAATCGAAGCCGGCCGCCCAGCGCTCCATCTGCCGCTCGGTGACGCGCGCCGGATCGTCGACGAGCGCCGCCAGCAGGCGGCCCTCATGGACGCCCGAGCGCCAGAGACGGAGCGCCAAACGATGGTCGGTACCGGCGGCGCGGGCCAGCCGGTTGAGAAATTCATGACTGACGCCGAGCGGCCGCTTCGGTTGGATGCCGTAGCGGGCCATGCCAGCCACATTGCGGGGATCGGCCATGACGCCGAGTACGAACAGGGCCGTCTTGAGCCGCTCGTCAGGATCGTCCGGATCGCCGTCGCCGTTCTGGCGCACGGCCTCGAGCAAGGCGCGGGCCAGGAGAGACGGACGGCGGCGGCAGGCACGTTCGATCACCAAAGCGGAACCGTGCGCCGAATCCGGCCCTGAATCCCCTTTGGGATCGTAACCAACGCCCCGGGCCATGAGCGCCCGTTCGTGGAGTTCGTGGAGGATGACCAGCGGGCGCTCGGCCGGGGTCAGATCGTCGTCGATCCAGACCTCGTTCTTCGGGACAAACTTGTAGACAAGGTCGTGGCCGCCCTGGGTGAAAGGTATCCGGTACCAGGTGCGGACCAGCATGCCGTCGACCAGCCAGAGTTTGAGCCTCCGTCCGTGGCGGGCGATCAGCTTCCGGCGGACGCGGTCGAGCCGCTGCCCCTCGGTCATGACCCGCTTCAAGCGGCGGAACCGGCGGGACTTGAGCCTCATGTTCAGTTCGGCGCGTTCGGCGAACAGCCGGGCCAGGCGGCGCGGCACCCGGCGCCTCAAAAGCCGCACGTCGACCTGCATGTTGCGGATGAAAAATTCGGTCTCGCCGGGACTCTGCTCGACGTCGATCCAAAATTCGCCCTCCGGCACGCAGGGATAACGCAAATGATGGCCGAAATTGGTGAAGTCGGGATCGAGCCAGCGGCGCACGTAAGCGCCGTCAATGACCCAAACGGCGGCCCCGCCGGCGGCGCCGTATCTCTTCAAATATGGTTTCGGGAGCTTCGGTTTCATCGCTGGCCGCGACCGTGTCTTCGTAACAAGGCGGAGGGGGGAGGATTCGAACCTCCGGTGCCGTTGCCGGCACAACAGTTTTCAAGACTGCCGCATTCGACCGCTCTGCCACCCCTCCGCTCTGCCACGAAATATGAAGACTATTTTATTATACGCAAAATAGCGGCTTTGGACAGGGGTGCCGGGCTAAAGAAACGCTCTTTCCCGCCTCCTTCCGCTGCTGCCTTAACTGCGGAGGGTGTGGGGATCCCGCTCCCCCGCCTCGTTTCGGACCTCACCCTCAACTTCGGCTCCTCCGCGGCCCGCCGCTCCTCGCCGTGCCGTACTAGGCACGGCGAGGAGTCGGCTTCGATCCCCACACTAAATATCTGGCCGTGCCACGTGAACGCCAGCGTCACTCATTCGGCGGCCCGTAAAGAAACTCGCTTCGCTCG
>JBAIWZ010000062.1:0-1725 GCA_037916955.1 Acutalibacteraceae bacterium
TGCTCAATATCATCTCCAAATCCGGCGACACCATCGAACCGATGAGCGTCTTCCTGCTCCTGCGCGACCGCCTGATCAAACGGGTCGGCAAGAAACGCCACGCCCGGCACGTCATCGCCACGACCGACGCGAAGAAGGGGACGCTGCGCCGGATCGCGGACGCCGAAGGCTATCGCACCCTGTCCGTGCCCGCCGATATCGGCGGCCGGTTCTCGGCGCTGACCACCGTCGGCCTGTTCCCGGCGGCCTGCGCGGGCATCCCGGTCAGCGGCCTCCTGACCGGGGCCGGCCAGGTCCTGGACGCCTTCGTCTCCGAACCGGCGGCGCGCAATTTCCCGCTGCTCTTCGCCGGCCTGCATTACGAGGCCTACGTCCGCGGCTTCCAGCACGTCACCGTGCTCATGCCCTACGCCGACGGCCTCAAGGAATTCGGGGCCTGGTTCCGCCAGCTCTGGGCCGAGAGCCTGGGCAAGAAGCACGACCGGAAGGGCGGCGTCGTTTATCACGGCCTGACGCCGATCGCCGCGCTCGGCGCCACCGACCAGCATTCGCAGATCCAGTTGTACAATGAAGGGCCGTTCGATAAGCTGGTGACCTTCGTGGAAACGGAGAAGTTCCGCGCCGATTTCAAGGTGCCGAATCCCTACCCGGAGATCGAGGGCACCGCCTACATGTCCGGATTGCCCTTCAGCCGGATCATCCACGCCGAACGCGAGGCCACTGCGCTGGCGCTGGCCCGGAACGGCCGGCCGAACGGCACCCTGACCGTGCCGGATATCTCGCCGCGTAGCGTCGGCGGACTGATGTTCTTCTTCCAGCTGGCGACCGCGGCCATGGGCGAACTCCTGAACATCGACGCCTACGACCAGCCCGGCGTGGAAGAAGGAAAAAAGAACATGTACGCTATCCTGGGACGATCCGGATATAAACTCTGACCGGAAAAACGCCGCGCGGCCGATCCGTCGGCGCCGCCGGCAGCAACCGACGATCCGATAATTATGGAATTGTTCCCGCCAGAATCAGCGGCCAACAAATACCTGTCCGCCGCCGGCCGCTACGCCGCCGACCGCCTGCCGGGCCTCGCTTCGCGCTGGGGCCTGCTGGCCGTCGTGCTCATCGCCGCGCCGGTCATGCTTTACGTCGGGCGCCAGACCGCCGCGGAAAAATTCCAGCCGCTGGAGTTCTCCGACAAGCCGTTCGAGGCCGCGGTCCGGTCCTACGACGGTCCGCCGCTCGCCGCGAAGAACACGCCCGATTTCGTCAAAGGCATCTACGTTTCCAGCGACACGGTCGGCAACCCGAAGCGCTTCGGCCAGCTCGTCGACCTGGTCAAGCGCACGGAACTGAACGCGATGGTCATCGACCTCAAGAACGGCAAGGGCGAGATATCCTTCGAATCCGGCGACCCGAAGCTCAGGCTGCTCGCCGCCGCCAAGCCGCCGCTCGGCAAGCTGCCCGAACTGACCGCTCCGCTTCGCGCCGCCGGCATCTACCTGATCGCCCGCCTGCCGGTGTTCCAGGACAATAACCTGGCTTCCAAGCGCCCGCAGTTCGCCCTGAAGCGGCCCGACGGTTCGCTCTGGCGGGGCAACAGCGGCCAGCTCTGGGTCGATCCGGCCTCGATCGACGTCTGGAAATACAACGTCGCCCTGGCCAAGGAGGCTTTCACCGGCGGCTTCGACGAGATCCAGTTCGACTACATCCGTTTTCCCTCGGACGGGGACA
>JBAIWZ010000063.1:0-1973 GCA_037916955.1 Acutalibacteraceae bacterium
GGGCCCTGAACGTCGCCCCTTGGTGCTTCGTCGCCGTGAAGATGTCGCTCTGCCTGGCCGGCTCCGTCCTGCTGGCCGTCTGGACCCGCCGCCACCGCCTGGCCTGGATCGGCCTCTGCCTCCTCGCCGCGGTCTACGGCGCCGTCGCCCTTTTCCACGCCTTCGTCCTGTTCGTCATCGCCGCCTGATCCGTCGGGCGGCTTTTTCAATAAGAAAAACGCGCCCGGGGAAGCGGGCGCGAGAGGGTCAGTAGTCGATGAGCTGGTCGCGGACGGCCTCGCAGGGCACGTTGGCCAGCAGGCCGAACCGGCCGTCCTTGTCCGGCTGGCTGTAGGCGAAGCACAATCCGGACCCGCGATGGCGGAAGAACACCATCGACTCGGCGACATCGCCGACGCTCGAAATCGAGTGGCGGCGCGGTCCGGCGCAATTGGGATCGTTCAGCGAAAGCAACAGGGCCAAAAAGACGATCAAACCGACGACCGCAAGGAACTTCATGACGTTCTCCTCCTCAAGAACTGAACTGGAAGATAGTCTCCGGCGGCCGCGTTGTCAAACAAAAAACAGCCCCGGGGGGGGCCGTTCCGGCGTGCGCGGCGGCCGGGCGTCACCACCGGACGCCGTGTCCGGTGAACTTCAACAGCTGGTGCGGCACGCCGTTGGCCTGGCAGATGTCGGAATAGATGTAGGCGCTCCGCCGCGGCGTGCGCTTCTGGGTGGCGTAATCGACGGCCACCAGGCCGAACCGGCCGGAATAGCCCTTCTCCCACTCGAAGTTGTCCAGGAGCGACCAGTGGAAATAGCCGCGGATGTCCACGCCGGCCCGGATGGCGTGGTAGACCTCCATCAGCCCGGCGATGATCAGGCGCGGCCGCTTGCTGTCGTCGGCGTTGGCCACGCCGTGCTCGGTGATGAAGATCGGCAGCTTGTAGCGGGCCATCTCCATGATGGCGTCGAAGATGGCCGTGGCGTTGATCTCCCAGCCGAGGTCGCTGGTCGTCCGGTTCTCGGTGTGGACCTCGTAGAAGAACTGCGAGATCTTGGTCGGCAGGTATTTGACGCGGTAATGGAAATAATAGTTGATCCCGATGAAATCGTGATAGCCGCGGGTCCAGATGAAGAACTGCCGGTTGAACAGCCGGTCGGCGAACCAGACGAAGATCGAGTCGGCCAGGACCTCCTTCCGGTACGGCTCGAAGGTGATGACGTTCTGGGCGATGCCGGCCCAGACCTTGGCGCCCTTGCCGTCGAGCATCCGGTGCAGGGTCCGGTAGGCGGCCTTGTGGGCCCGGCAGATCACGCTGAAGACCTTGAGCATCCTCCAGGTGCCGGTCTTCCCCGGCGGCCAGGCGCCGATCGAGTAGGACTGGGCCAGATAGACCATCGGCTCGTTGATGGTGTTCCAGTAGTCGACCAGGTCGCCGAATTCGCGGACGACCAGTTCGACGTAGCGGTTGAAGATCTTCACCGCGTCGCGCCGTTCCCAGCCGCCCGAGGCCGCGAACCATGTGGGCAGGGTGAAATGCCAGATCGTCAGCATGACCTTGAAACCGCGCCGCCGCAGGGACTCAAGGACGCGCCGGTAGTGCAGGACCTCGTCCATGTCCCATTTCCCCTCCTCCGGCTCGATCCGGCTCCACTCGACCGACAGCCGGTGGGCGTTCTGATGGAGCGACTCGGCCAGGTCGAAATCCTGCTCGTAGCGGTGGTAGTGGTCGCAGGCCTGGCCGCAGACCGTTCCGTCGACGATGTGACCCGGCTTCTTTTCCCATTCGTACCATTCGTTATTGGTGATCCCGCCCTCGACCTGATAGGCCGAGGTCGCCGAACCCCAAAGGAAGCCGGGCGGAAACGCCCGGGTCTCGTGATTATGCGGTTTGGCCTGCGGCAGTTCGCTCAGGTAATCAAGTCCGCTCAGGCGTCCGGGTACCAGTTCTTCGGCGGCCATATGCATATATAGTATATCATTTATC
>JBAIWZ010000064.1:0-3663 GCA_037916955.1 Acutalibacteraceae bacterium
GCTCGACGGTCCGCGTCAAAGGCCCGAAGGGCGAGCTGTCGCTGGCCCTGCACCCGCACGTCAGCGTCAAGATCGACGGCAAGGAGCTCTCGGTCGACGTCACCGACCACGACGAGGTCCGGGACCAGGCTCTCTGGGGCCTGTTCCGCCGCCTCATCGGCAACATGGTCACCGGCGTGACCAAGGGTTTTGAGAAGAAGCTGGAGATCAACGGCGTCGGCTTCAAGGCCGCCGTCTCGGGCAAGGTGCTCAAGCTGGAGGTCGGCTACTCGCATGACGTCGATTTCCCGATCCCGCCCGGCGTGAGCGTCGCCGTCGACAAGAACGTCATCACGATCAGCGGCGCCGACAAGCAGTTCGTCGGCGAGGTCGCCGCCAGCATCCGCCGCGTCCGCAAGCCCGAACCCTACAAGGGCAAGGGCATCAAATACCTGGACGAGGTCATCCACCGCAAGGCCGGCAAGGCGGCCAAGGCCGGTTCGGCCGCGGCCTAACGCGCCCCTGAGGAAGCAAGGATATGATCAACTCCAACAAACTCAAGCAACAGACCCGGGATCGCCGCCGCCGGCGGATCCGCGCCAAGGTCGCCGGCACCGCCGGACGCCCGCGGCTGTCCGTCTTCCGCAGCGACCGGCACATCTCGGCCCAGCTGATCGATGACGCGGCCGGCAAGACCCTGGCCGCCGCCAGCGACGCGGCCGTCGACAAGAAGGAGCTGGCCAAGGCCGCCAAGGGCAGCGCCCGCCAGGCCAAGGTCGCCGTGGCCTTCGCCGTCGGCAAGCTGATCGCCGAGAAGGCCAAGAAGGCCGGCATCGCCAAGGCGGTCTTCGACCGCGGCGGCTTCGCTTACACGGGCCGCGTGGCCGCTCTGGCCGAAGGGGCCAGGGAGAACGGTCTGCAATTTTAAGCGACATGAATATGATGAAAGGACCGAGAGAAATGGGTCGAGGGGGCCGCGGCCGGTTCGAGGAGCAGAAGGAATTCGACCAGCGCATCCTGGACCTGGCGCGCGTCACCCGCGTGACCAAGGGCGGCAAGCGCATGCGCTTCCGCGCCTGCGTGATCATCGGCGACAAGAAGGGCCGGGTCGCCTTCGGCGTGGCCAAAGGCGCCGACGTTTCCGCCAGCGTCAACAAGGCCGTCACCCAGGCCAAGAAGCGGCTGATCACGGTTCCGATCCAGAACGAGACCATCCCCTTCGCCGTCCAGACCAAGTTCGCGGCGGCCGTCGTGCTGATCAAGCCGGCCCCGAAAGGCACCGGCGTCAAGGCCGGCGGCGCGGTTCGCGTCGTCCTGGAACTGGCCGGCGTTCCGAATGCCGTGGCCAAGATCCTGGGATCGAACAACAAGATCAACAACACCAAGGCCACCATGCAGGCCCTGCGCCAGCTCAAGCGCGCGCCGCAGAAGTCCAAGTCGCCCGCGGCCGAGGGGGCGGCTAAGTAGCCCACGCATATGTCCGTACTGTCGATGAACACGCTCAAACCGGCCCGGGGCGCCAAGCGCTATCCGAAACGCGTCGGACGCGGCAACGCCACCGGCAAAGGCACGACCGCGGGCCGCGGCACCAAGGGCCAGAAGGCCCGCACCGGCGGCCGCAACAAGATCAAGATGCTCGGCATCCGCCGCCTGGTCATGTCCACCCCGAAGCTGCGCGGCTTCAAGAGCCTGAAGAAGCAGGCCGACGCCGTCAACGTCGGCGAGCTTAACGAGGCTTTCGCCGCGGGCGCCGTCGTCACCGTCAAGGCCCTGGCGCACAAGGGCCTGGTCCCGGCCGGCTCCGGACGTGTTAAGATACTGGCCGGGGGAGACCTCAAGAAGAAGCTGATCGTTTCGGGCTGCGGCGTTTCCGACGCCGCCCGCGAGAAGATCACCGCGGCCGGCGGCGAGGTCCGCTAGACGCGACCTCACCTAATCAACCGTCGCCGCCATCTCTATGTGGGATAAGGTCCGTCAAATCTGGAAAACCGGCGACCTGCGCAACAGCATCCTGTTCGTGCTGGTCATGCTGGTCATCACCAGGGTCGCCGCGCACGTCCCGGTGCCGGGCGTCAACGTCCAGAATCTGCGCGATTTCTTCCAGTCCAACCAGCTCCTGGGGATGGTGAACATCTTCTCGGGCGGTTCGATGGAGAGTTTTTCGGTCGTGGCCCTCGGCGTCGGCCCGTACATCACCTCTTCGATCATCTTCCAGCTCCTCGCCATGATCGTGCCGAGGCTTGAGGAGATGCAGAAGGAGGGCGAGGCCGGCCAGGAGCGCATCAACCAGTACACCCGCCTGCTGACCGTGCCGCTGGCCGCGCTGCAGGCCTACAGCATGCTGGCCCTGCTGCGTTCGTCCCAGCGGGGCATCGTCGGCGAGGTGACCCTGTTCCAGGAGATCGTCATCATCCTGACCATGACCGCCGGCACGATGTTCCTGATGTGGATCGGCGAGCTCATCTCCGAGCGCAAGATCGGCAACGGCATTTCGATCCTGATCTTCGCCGGCATCGTCGCCCGCATCCCGACCCTGGTCCAGCAGGCCGCGGTCACCTTCGAGATGTCCCAGCTGATAAACTGGCTGGCCTACGCCGTCATCGGCGTGGTCACCGTCGCCGGCGTGGTCTTCATCACCGAGGGCCAGCGCAACATCCAGGTCGTCTACGCCAAGCGGATGCGCGGCGCCAAGCTGTTCGGCGGCGTCGAGACCCACCTGCCTCTCCGCGTCAACATGGCCGGCGTGATCCCGATCATCTTCGCCATCTCGATCATCCTGATGCCGCCGATGCTCGGCCAGTTCTTCCTCCACGCCAAGACCGCCTGGGTCGCCTCGGCCGCCACGAAGACCATCGCCCTGTTCCAGAACCAGTGGTTCTACGGGATCAGCTATTTCCTGCTGGTCTTCATCTTCACCTATTTCTACACCGCCGTCGTCTTCCACCCCGACCGCGTCGCCGAGAACCTGCAGAAGCAGGGCGGCTTCATCCCGGGCATCCGCCCGGGCCATCCGACGGCCGAGTACATCTCGAAGACGCTGAACCGGATCATCCCGGCGGGCGCCATCTTCCTGGCCGTCATCGCCGTCCTGCCGCTCGTCGTCCAGCAGATCACCGGCACCCGGGCGCTGGTCGTCGGCGGCACCGGCCTGCTGATCGTCGTCTCCGTGGTCATCGAGATCGTCAACCAGATAAATTCCCAGCTGACCATGCGGGAATACGAGACGCTTTAAGGCGCCTTGAAACCGCCGTCAGCCTTAAAAAGCGCGCTTCCGCGCTTTTTTTGGTATAATGGAATATATGAGCTCAGACCTGATAACGATCACCAAGGAGCAGATAAAGCAGATAACTTTCGGCATCTCCTCGCTCGACCAGCATCAGCGGGAGAAGGTCCGCGAGCATCTGTTCCGGCTGCACGACCAGGAGGGGGGCCGGATCGGCCGGCACGCGCTTCACCTGGAACTGCTCAAGATGCGCGGCGCGTATGAGATCTCCGAGCTCGACCGGCAAAACATCGAAAACGCCTTCTTCGGCTGAGCCGGCAGCGCGGCCGCCGGCCAAGCCGACCTGGTTCGCGTTCGCGGTCGAGGCGGCCGTCTTCTGCGGCGTCTTCGCCCTGACGGCCGCCGGGGTCCGCTCCGCGCCGCCGGAGGCGTCGCCGCCGGTCGGCGCCGAGTCGGTCGGG
>JBAIWZ010000065.1:0-1625 GCA_037916955.1 Acutalibacteraceae bacterium
CGCGGGCAGCCGGCCCTCCTGGGAATCCTTGACGAAATGCGGCGCGAGGCTTGGGCCGACGGGGTGATCGCGGGACAGGCTCTGCGGACGCTGGGCCTTGCCCCGGAAGGAGGTGTGGTGGCCGCCGTCAACATGGCGCGCCAAACCTATGCCAATCCTCACGGCATTGCCGGACGGCGTTGGGTGGTGGCCGAGGAGGGAAAGCCCGTGCCGGTGGGCAGCGGCCAGCATGGCGGTTGGGGAACCGACGAAACCCGGCCCTTCCTGATGCTGAACGACGATGCTGGTTCCGTCGGCGCGCGGCGGACGGCGAGCAGCCTGGTGGACATCGCGCCGACGATCGCGGCCTTCGTCGGCCTGTCGATGGATGGCTTCGATGGCGCACCGCTGTGACGACAACGACGACGGCGGAGGTCCTAAACGGCGTAGAGCCGTAGCACCGCCTCCGTCGCGGTCTCCGAGCGACGACGGATCTCGTTGGCGCCCGGACGCTTGATGACGCCCAGCATCAGCCGCAGCAGCACGTCGCCCGTCAGCAGCGAGAAGAACTGCCCGGCGATCAGCTCAGGATCGGCCGTCCTCAGCACGCCGGCCTTCTGGGCCTTGGCCATCAGTTCGATCAGCGCCCGCCGGTTCGAGTCGCGGCCGCGCCGTTCCAGGATCCGGCCGAGCTCGGGCGACCGTCCAGCCTCGGCGGCAGCCAGACGATTGACCGCCGTGACATGCGGGCTGGAGAGTTCGGTCAAGGCCGACGTGCCATAGGCGGCGAGCGCGGCGGCGAAGCTTGCCCGATCGGCGATCTCAGCGCTGGCGATTG
Source organism: Acutalibacteraceae bacterium (assembly GCA_037916955.1). Lineage (GTDB taxonomy): Bacteria > Patescibacteriota > Patescibacteriia > SG8-24 > SG8-24 > JBAIWZ01. Next base: position 818 of record JBAIWZ010000065.1, read on the forward strand.
GCGCCTGCATAAGCTTTGAGGTCGCGGCGATCAGCTCTTCCAGAATGCCGCTTTTGCTGCCGAACTCGGCATAGAGCTCGCGCTTGGAGACCTTGGCGCGGCGCGCGATCTCGAGCGTGTTGGTGCCGGCATAGCCGCGCTCCATGAGTACATTGTAGGCGGCGACCAGGATGGCCATCCGGCGGGGGGTGTCCTTGAAGCTCGGCACGATCCGATCTCTCCTTGACTCGGTACCAGTCAGTACCATAAGCTGAAACCCACTGGTACCAAAGGGTACCAGTGCCTGGAGGATGCCATGGGTGTCGTTACCGCAATGAGCGCGCGTTCGCGGAAGCCTGCGCTGCGCGGCGAAGAGGGCTATCACCGGTGCTGGTACCCCGTATGCCTGGCGAGCGACATTGCCGGCGGTGTGATTGCCGGCCGCGATCTCCTGGGCACGCGCCTTGTCGTCTGGCGCGACCGTGAGGGCAAGCCCGTGGTTCAGAACGCCTATTGCCCCCATCTCGGCGCGGACCTGTCGGGCGGCCAGGTGGTCGACGGCCGGTTGCGCTGCCCATACCACCACTGGTCGTTCGCACCGGAAGGCAAGTGTGTGCACATCGCCAGCGGGGACAAAGTGCCGGACGCTGCGCGCGTTTTCACTTACCCGAGTGCCGAAGTTTGGGGACTGATCTGGGCCTTCAACGGCGAGCAGCCTGATTATGATCTGCCGCGCATTCCGGATGCCAACGAAACGACAATCGCTTTCGAAGCTTATGATCGGCCACGCGCGCCATTCGACGGCTGGATCACCGTCTCCAACGGCGTC
>JBAIWZ010000066.1:0-3151 GCA_037916955.1 Acutalibacteraceae bacterium
GTCCGGTCCAACGCCGTGGACGTGGTGGTCATCGACTCGGTTGCCGCCTTGGTGCCCAAGGCCGAAATCGAAGGGGAAATGGGCGACCAGCACATGGGCCTGCAGGCGCGGCTGATGAGCCAGGCGCTGCGCAAGCTCACCGGCATCGTCTCCAAGACCAGGACCATCGTCGTCTTCATCAACCAGACCCGCCAGAAGATCGGCATCGTCTTCGGAAATCCCGAGACGACCACCGGCGGCATGGCCCTCAAGTTCTATTCCTCGGTGCGCATCGAGGTCCGCCGCTCGGCCCAGATCAAGCAGAACGAGAAGGTCATCGGCAACCAGGTGTCGGTCAAGATCGTCAAGAACAAGGTGGCGCCGCCCTTCCGCACCTGCAAGTTCGACATCATGTACAACGAGGGCATCTCGGTGGCCGGCGACCTGGTCGATCTGGGCACCGAGACCGGCGTCCTTGCCAAGAACGGCAACTCCTACTCCTTCGGCGAGATCAAGCTGGGCGTCGGCCGCGAGAACGCCAAGGCCTTCATCAAACAGGATCCCAAACTCATGGCCACCCTCCGCGAGGCCATCTGGACCAAGGCCCAGGAGGCCGAGACGGCCAAAGCCGTGGTTCCGGCCAAGAGTCCGGAAGAGGAACCGGCGGAGGCCGTTCTGGCCTGAACGCCGCCCAACGGATAAGAAAAACCCCGCGTCCGGACGACGCGGGGTTTTGAATGTGAGAAGCCGGGTTCAACGCGGCCGAAGAGAAACGACCTCGGTGGCGCGGTTGTAATCGACCAGGCCGCGGACGGCCAAAGCTCTCACGACATCGACGATCTCGACGCCGAAACCCAGAACGCTCCGCTTATCGAGCTCGCGACCGAGCTCGGTCAGGTCCAAACTGCCGCCATGCTCCGCCAGGATCGACAATACGGTCTCTCTGGCTTTCATCAAGCCTCCGGGGAAAGGACTGCCTGCGACCTTAACCGATGAGCCGGCATGGCGCAAGCCGGCACTGGAATAAAAAAGGCGGTCTCGCTGACCGCCTGATGTGACCCTCATGGGCCCATGGGCCGAGGCGACCGATCGAACAACTTCTTCCACTCCTTCAATCCCCTCTTATCGGGACGAAGGATGCCCCCGCTGACGCGCCCCAAGAGCGGCAGAACGCCCTCCGTCGCCGCCATCCGTCCGCCGACGAACGCCACGGCGGCCGCCGGCACGTCGTACTTCTCGGAGATGCGAACGATCTCGTGAGGCGCGAGCGCGAGCCGGCGCCTGGAGAAGTCATTGCCGCGGACGATCTCCGACGCATACCAATCGGTGCAGCCGTGAAGGGCGAGCAGCAGGTCGTGTTCGAGCTCGGACTTGAGATAAACCGATGTCATCTCCGGATCCATGCCCGTCGTCGCGGCAGCCGTTCCGGCCAGCTTGAGCGACAGGAACTCGACGACCGGAAATATCTCGTCAGCGAGTCTGTGGGCCAGAGCGAGTTGTCCCTCGCGTATGGCCTTCATCAGATCAAGCTCCGACATGGCCTAGCCTCCTGTGGGAATGAACCGGGACAACCATTATCACCGCTGCGGCCCGCGGTCAAGCCGCCGTCGGAACAAAAAAGCCGCCTGATCAGGCGGCTCTTTCCAATTTCATCGGTTATTTGGCCCGCTCGACGTACTCGCCGTTCTCGGTGTTGACGACGACCAGGTCGCCCTGCTCGACGAACATCGGCACGGCTATCTTCATGCCCGTTTCCAGCGTCACTTCCTTGGTGACGCGGCCGGATGCCGTATCGCCTTTGACCGCCGGCATGGACTCGGTGACCTTGAAGGTCAGCTTCTTGGGCAGGTCGACGGACAGGGGCCGGCCTTCGTACATCAGCACGCTGACCTCCTGGCCCTCTTTCAGATAAGCGCCCTTGTCGCTGATCATTTCGGCCGAGATGCCGGTCTGCTCGTAGGAGGCGTTATCCATGAAATAGTAGTTGTTGGCGTCCTTGTACAGGTACTGCATCTTCGCGCGGTCCAGGTCGATGACCTCGACGCTCTCCCCGACCTTGAAGGTGTTCTCGACGACCTTGCCGGTCTGGACGTTCTTGAGCTTGGCGCGGACGAAGGCGCTGCCCTTGCCCGGGTTGACGTGCTGGGAGTCGGTCACGACGCAGATCTCGCCGCGGAACATGACGAAGGCGTCCTTTTTGAGCGCAGTGGTATCGGCCATAGGCTTGAAATTAAGCTCAGCTGGGCTTATTCCCGAAAGATGTCGTTAGCCGGAAAAAATAGGACGTCCCGAATGTCCCGGGCGTCCGTGAGCAACATTACCAGACGGTCAAGGCCAAAGGCAATACCCGCGCTGTCGGGCATCTTGCCGACCGCTTCCACGAACTGCTCGTCGATGGCCCAGGGTGCTTTGCCCGCGGCGCGGCGCAGGCCGCTTTCTTCCTCGAGCCGGCGGCGCTGTTCGGCGGCGTCGTTAAGCTCCGAGAAGGCGTTGCCTAGTTCCAGGCCGAGGCAGTAAGCCTCGAAACGCTCGGCGTAGCGCGGGTCCGCTTTCTTCAGGCGCGCCAGGGCGGCCATGGACCTCGGATATTCGCAGAGGATCACCGGCCGGGCCGGTTTAGCGGAGCCGGGTTCCGGCATGCCCAGGCGCGGCTCGATGTCGCGAAGGAAGATCTTGAAATAGACGTCGTCGAAACAATCCCCGGGCTTGATCTCGCAGCCTTTGGACGACACGGCCGCGCGGAACCACTCCGGATCGTCGATGCCGCGGCCGAGGTCCAGGCCCGTGAAACGTTCGAAGGCTTCCGCCGTGGTCAGCCGGGGCCAGGGCGGGGTCAGGTCCACGGACAGGCCCTGGTACGCGAGCGGCGACGGCGCCCCGACGGCCACTGCCGCCGCCCAGACCATCTCCTCCGTGTCCTTCATCATCGACAAGTAATCGGCGTTGGCCCGGTACCACTCGATCATCGTGAATTCGGGATTGTGGCTGCCGCCCCAGGGCTCGCCGTCGCGGAAGGTCTTGGTGATCTCGAAGATCCGCTCGAACCCGGCGGCCAGGAGCTTCTTCATCGAATACTCCGGCGAGGTGATCAGGTAGGCCGGCCGGGCGCGGCCCGTCTCGTCCTTCAGCTTCGTGGCGAACGGATCGAGGTTCGGCTCCATGCCGGGATGGC
>JBAIWZ010000067.1:0-1695 GCA_037916955.1 Acutalibacteraceae bacterium
CCTGCTGAAGCGCGTCCGCGACTTCGCAGATGTCCGCAACGGCGGCGTCATCGACGCGGCCGTGACCGAAGCCGCGCTCAGCATGCTGGAGATCGATCTCCACGGCCTCGATCGCACCGATCGCCTGATCCTCTCGACCATCATCGAGAAGTTCGGCGGCGGCCCGGTCGGCCTGCAGACCATCGCCGCAGCCACCTCCGAGGAGGTCGAGACCATCGAACTGGTCCACGAACCGTTCCTGATCCAGCTCGGCTTCATCAGCCGGACGCCGCGCGGCCGGATGGCCACGGAACACGCCTATCGCCATCTCAACCTGGCGCCGCCGAAACGGCCGGACCAGCTGTTCGAATAGTATGTCGGTGTCTTTCTCCTTCGCCCTGGTCCTGATCCCCTATCTCCTGCTGCTCGCCGGCCTGGGCATCCTCGCCGCCTTCGCCATCTATCACCTGCTGCACTACGGCGCCACCGCCCGGGTCAGCCTCGGCGCCACCGTGATCTTCATCGCCGGCGCCCTGGTCCTGATCGGCGTCACCGCCACCCTGCTGCAGGGCACGGACTGGAAACAGCCGGTGATCATCGCCCCTTCGCTGCCGAGCCTGTCGGCGCCGGCCCCAAAACCATGAACCTTGACGCGCTGATCAAACGCGAACCCGGCGAGAAAATGGCTCTCTTCCTGAGACGCCACATCATCGTGCTGTTAGCGGAGATGCTGCTCATCGCCGTGCTGGCCGCCGTGCCCGTCGCCGGCTACTTCGTCATCGGCTGGCTCTGGCCGGCGCTGCTCGCGGGTCCGATGGCCCGCCCGATCCTGGTGCTCCTGGCCAGCGCCTATTACCTCTGGCTCTGGCTCTTCACGCTGACCACCTTCATCGACTATTATCTCGACGCCTGGATCGTCACCACGACGCGCATCCTGAACGTCGAGCAGCACGGGCTGTTCTCGCGGACGATGTCGGAACTGGACCTGTCGAAGGTCCAGGACGTGACCTCGGAGGAGAAGGGCGTGCTCGCCTTCATCTTCAACTACGGCACGGTCTACGTGCAGACGGCGGGCGAGACCGAACGCTTCATCTTCGAACAGGTGCACCGCCCGCACGAGATCAGGAAGCAGATCCTGGCGCTGATGGAGGAGGACCAGAAACAGCACGCGTCGCAAAAAGCGAAATGAAAAGCCAAACCCCGGCCGGAGCCGGGGTTTTTTGATCTCGGAAGCCGCGATAACTCACGGGGTCTCGTGGCAGTCGCGGCAGCGGGCCTCGTACGACTCGTCGCCGCCGACGCGGATATTCCCTTCGGCCGGCGGCGCGGCCTTGAGCTGGGTGCGGACTGCCGGAGCGCCGCAGCGGACGCAGACCGCGCTGAGCTTGGTGACGCTGTCGGCCACGGCCAGAAGATGCGGCACCGCGCCGAACGGCCGGCCGCGGAAATCGGTGTCCAGCCCGGCGGCGATGACGCGGAGGCCGCGGGCGACCAGCGCCTCGACGGCCTCGACGATGTCCGCGGAAAAGAATTGCGCCTCGTCGATGCCGACCGTGCCGTCGAAGGATTCGCGTTCGACCCAGGCCAGGACGTTGGCCGGCGTCGAGACCGGCACCGCGTCCAGCGAGCGGCCGTCCCGCGAGGCGATTTCCGGCCGGCCGGTCCGGGTGTCGCGCTCCGGCTTGAACACGGCGACGCGCCGGCGAGCGATGACCT
>JBAIWZ010000068.1:0-6155 GCA_037916955.1 Acutalibacteraceae bacterium
CCGCTACCGGGAGCCCCGCCCTCGACGTCACGGGCCCGGTCGACCTCAAGGGCCAGCCCCTAATTAACGTCGGGGCCCTGTCCGGACTCGACGGACTCTGGTCCATCGACACGAGCGGCAAGATGACCATGCCGGAGATCGCGGCGGACAAGGTGACGGCGAAAGAAGCGTCTCTCGGCAACGCGACCGCCAATTCCATCAGCCTCGAGGTGACCGACCAGCTCAAGATGTCCGGCTCTGACAAGATCCTCGCGGGCCTCAGCGCCGTGGTCGTCCAGAATCCCGCGGTCAAGGAGAATTCCAAGGTCTTCGTGACTTTCCGGAAGAGCCCCGACAGCGTCTGGTGGGTCGACGAGGTCCACGACGGCATGTTCATCGTCATGACCAAAGCTCCGGTCCCCGAAGACTCGGCCTTCGATTACTGGGTCCTCAACATCGTGGACAAGACCACGCCGCCCGCTCCGGCGCCTCAACCGGCGCCAGCCCCCGCTCCGGCGCCGGCACCGGATCCTGCTCCGGTTCCCGCAGATCAGACCGCGCCGCCGACCGATCCGACCACGACCCCGACGACCGATCCGGCCGCGACCTCTTCTGACCCGGCCGCGACAACGACCGATCCAACCACGACCCCAACGACCGATCAGACCGCGACGCCGACCCAGCAGCAATTGCAGCCCGCGGCACCCATCACTTCGCCAACCACCTCGACGGAACCCGTTAGCGACCAAACGCCGACGCCGTGACGATCAGGCGGTTGATAAAGAGGCGGGAGCGCAGACCCGCCTCTTTTATATGCTCGCTTACGGCAGCGAACCGTCGATCTCTTCTCTCGCAGAATAAAAAAGCCGCCCCAGAGGTCGGGGCGGCCGGAGCCGGCTAGAAGCCGGGATCGCAGCGGTACTTGTCCGTGACGCACCGATAGAGGCAGCAGAAGGCCTGCTTGTCCTTGTCGGTGAAGTCGGTCAGACCGTTGGAGAACGGATACATGAGCGCTTCCTTGTCCTTGTTGTGGCCAAGGCCGATGTAGTGGCCCATCTCGTGGAGCACGGTGCCCGCGAGTTCGGGCTCGTAGATCGGGTAGTCCGGTGAAGCGCAGACCGGGAACGGGGTCCAGTTGCAGCCGTCCTCCGGCCTGCAGTCGTCCGGGTGCTCGGCATGCCACTTCTCCAGTGCGTCGCTCATGTAGGACGTGCCGCACCAGCTGCCGTCGGGCGCGTTCTGGACCATGTTGAAGACGAAGATCAGGATGTCGCTCTTCGGACCGTAGCCCAGGACGTAGCCGCCCTCCGGAGCGCCGTACTCGTTCTGGAGATAGTCGTAGCACTTCTCCGGACTGCTCATCCGGTAGATGACGCTGACGCCGTCGCCGAAGTCGTCCAGCTGGAAGGCGTCGCCGTCGGCGAACCGGCCTTCGTAGGCGATCAGGTCATGGCCCAGCAGCTCCTGGCCGAGGGCGTTGACCTTGCCGATCTGTTCGGTGACGGTCGCGGCTTCGGCATCGGAGAAGGCCGAGTCGACGCGGAGACGGAGCGGAAAGTCCGGTCCGCAGCCGGCGAGCGCCAGCAGGGTCACCAGGAATAGGCGGCGCCGATCCATAGCTGGCCTCCTCTCGCGGCTTCGACGTACATCGGAATGGCGAAGTCGGCGTAGTTCGGCAGCGTCGTGGCGGGATTGGGCAGGAAGACGCGCCAGTCGGCCGAGACCGACAGTGTCTTCCAGACCCGGACGTCCAGTCCGAGGCCGGCGGTCAGGTCGAAGTCCCGGTGCAGCCGCTGCACCGAGACCGGCTTGAACGCGTTCCAGAAGATGCCGAGGTCCAGCAGGTGGACGCGCACCCGGTCGCTCTGGAAGACGTCGAACAGCAGGTTGGCGCCGAAGCCGCAGGGGATGACCGCGCTGATCTCCAGGGAGACCGGCGTGTACTTCGGGGCCCGGATCTGGCCGGCCAGCCGCAGCGTGAACGGCGCGGTGGTCGGGTTCCAGTAAGGCGAATCGTAGCCGATCAGCCCGACCGGGCCGCCGAGACTGCCGACGGCGCGAAGGCTGAAAGTATCACGGATGCCGGCCTCGGCTCGCTGGGGCGCGAGCAGTAGAAATAAGGCTAAAGCCGTGGACAACGCGGCATAAATGCGGTTTGGTCGCATGACCCACTCCTTGGTTGCGTTCTTTTTCAAAGATCGCACTGCTCCCATTTAGCTGCGTAAACCGCGGCGCGTCAAGTTGCGGGTCGCCGGAGCGGAAGCTGGATTTAGCCGTAATAATAATATAAAGTGGGCAGGTACACGGCCCCGCGTCCGCGCTCGCGGCACTGCGGCCGTCCCGCTCCCGTGGTGGAATGGCAGACACGCAAGGCTTAGGACCTTGTGGCGCAAGCCGTGCTGGTTCGAGTCCAGCCGGGAGCACCAATTATATATGAAGCAGAGCGTAGACAACGTCGTCATTCTCCACGGTTACGCCGAAACGCCGGAAAAGGTCTGGCTGCCCTGGATCCACCAGCTCATCGAGGACCGCGGCATCCGCGTCTGGGAGGCCCGTTTTCCCGATCCGCTGCGCCCCAGTTACAAACAGTGGCTCAAGGCCGTCGAGGCGCGGGCGCGGCAATGGAACGGCCGCACGGTGATCATCGGTCACAGCCTCGGCGGCGTGGTCGCGCTGCGTCTTCTCGAGCAGGCGGCGGTCCGGCGCGTCCGGGCGGTCGTCACGGTCAGCTCGCCGTTCGCGGCGACGCTCAGCATCCAGGCCCTGGTCGACTTCTTCGACCGGAAGATCGACTGGGCGAAACTTCGCCGCCGCTCCGCGCGCTTCATCACCGTGCATTCCAAGAACGATCCGCTGGTGCCTTACGATCACGCCTTCCGGTACCGGGAAGCGCTGGGATCGAAGCTGGTGCTGACCGAAAAGGACGGGCATTTCATCGGCCACAAGGCCGACGCGGTCTGGGAAGAACTGAAAAGGCTGCTCTGAGCGGGCGGTCCATCGGTAAAAGCGCTTCCGCGGAAGCGCTTTTTCATTTTCATCGGCCGGACCGGCGGCAGCCGACCCTAGTAGTGGTATTTCTTGCCGGCCAGGATGGTCATGGCCCGGTAGACCTGCTCGAGCAGGAAGACGCGCGCCATCTCATGGGTGAAGGTCATGTCCGACAGGGAGATCTTGCGGTGCGCCGCGTCCAGCACGCGCCGGTCCAGCCCGGCCGCGCCGCCGATGATGAAGACGAGCCGCCGGCCGGCGCCGCCATCGTCGCGGATAAGTCCGGCGAAGGCCTCCGACGGCATCTTTTTGCCGAGCCGGTCCAGCGCGATGACGCAGGCGTCCGCCGGCAGGCGGGCCAGGACGCGGTCGCCTTCGGACCTCATCGAGGCCGCCGATCCCGCCGTATCGGTGATGGGTTCGGCGCCGACCTCGACGACCTCCAGTTTCGCGAAAGGCGCCAGCCGCTTCAGGAACTCGTCCTGCGCCTCGCGCCAGTGGTTTTCCTTCAGTTTTCCGACCGCCAGGACCGAGATTTTATACATATTTGAGCCGGTTTGCAGTATAGACCGGGGCCCCACCCTTGCCAAGACGGGCTTAACGTGCTACCTTGCGCTGTTGCTCGGAGACCGGGCACGCAGTCCTTTTCAACCTTAAAACGTTAGCGGTCCATCGACCGTTGCACCAGGAGGCTGTCATGCAAACGAGTTTGGTCCCCGCCCGCGGAAACGCGAGCCGCATCGCGGCAAGGCGGGGGATCGGCCCCGCGCTTGTCGGTCTCTGGCGCCGGCTGATCGCCAATTTCGGCCGCCCCAACGCCCTGGCCGGCGCCGTCGGCAACGATGACGTCCCGCCCGCCGCGCTGGTCACGTCGCTGCCCCAGCTGATCGCTGCCGGCGCCGAGGTCGAAGCGCTGCGCCGCGAGGCCGACTGGCTTCGCTGCCAGGCGACCTTCTACCGGAGCATCTTCGAGTGCTCGAGCGACGCCATCGTCGTGGCTGACCTGAACGGCACGATCACGATGTTCAACCAGGGCGCGGTCGAGATCTTCCAGCTCGACGCGGACCTGGCCATCGGCGACAACCTCTTCAGGCTCTGCACCGAATCCTGCCGTCCGTCCGGACACGAGCTCGCCCAGCTGCTCGTGCGCAACAAGCTGATCCGCAGCCTGCGCACCGAGTTCATGGGGCTCAAGGGCAAGACCACCCCGGTCCTGCTTACGCTCAACTTCGTGACCGGCGGGAACGGTACGCCTACGGCCATCGTGGCGGTCATCAAGGACAACAGCGAGGTCGAGAAGCTGACCTACATCGACCCGCTGACCGGCCTGTACAACGTCCGTTACTTCCAGAGGAAGATCAACGAGGAGTACAGCCGGCTGTCGCGCGGCCAGATGGACGCCCTGTCCATGCTGTTCCTCGACCTCGACTTCTTCGGGGAGTTCAACAAGGTCTACGGACACCAGGTCGGGGACGAGGTCCTGCGCCGCGTCGCCGAGGTGCTGCAGACGGCGGTCCGCTGCGCCGACACCGCGGCGCGCTACGGCGGCGAGGAATTCGTCGTCATCCTGCCCTCGACCGACGAGGGCGGCAGCCTGCATCTGGCTGAGCGCATCCGCCAGCGGGTCGCCGATATCCGCATCCCCGTCGAGGGCCGGCCCGACATCCGGGTCACCGTGTCGATCGGTTCGAAGACGCACACGCCGAAGGACAACAGCACGGTCACGCTGTTCATCCGGCAGGCCAACATGGCCATGCTCAAGGCCAAGCAGTGCGGACGCAACCGCGTCGTCAACGGCTGATCGTCTAAGCTCCAGCCCCGCTTTTCACAAGGCGGGGCTTTTTTATTCAAATATCATTAGTTTACTTCGCTTGATTAAGCCAAAATATCGACGCAGCCCCCTTGACAAAAGACCTTTTTCGTGCTATTATATCCGGTTGTTCCTTCACCCAGGCCGTTCAGGCCGCTACTAGGAGGCAGTCCATGAAGAAGATGCTCAGCACCCTCAAGAACCTGTTCGCCGCCTGGATCGCCGGCCTTCGCCGCAAGGACGACCGCGTGATGTTCATCACGCTCCCGTTCCTCGGCCTTCTGGCCATCGGCTTCCTCGTCCGCGACATCTGCATGATCGCCGCGGGCACCGTCGGCAAGAACGGGCACATCCCGTTCGTCGCCGCCATCGGCCTCGGCGCCATCGTCGCCATCGTCAGCTACACCTGGCACCTCATGGAGACCGGCGGCCGCGGCTTCGAGAAGGACGGAATGCCGAAGGACTCGTTCCTTCACCCCGACAACCTTCCCAAGGACCGCGCCGACGACGGCCGCATCGAATAGCCGTCCAGACAGCCCCGTTACCCGCCCCGCCCGCATCTCGCGGTCGGGGCTTTCTTATATATAAGTAAGAGCGCGCGTTGACATTCGCCGCCCGATAACTTAAGAAGACCTCAGCCGGTTCTTTGACTTACAACGAGGGAGGAGCGGACCCATGGCGGACCCCACCAAAGACACTTACGTCCCGATGGTCGTCGAACAGTCCCACCGCGGCGAACGCGCCTGGGACATCTACTCGCGGCTGCTCAAGGACCGCATCATCTTCATCGGCGAGCCGATCACCGACGTCCTGGCCAATACGGTCGTCGCCCAGATGCTGTTCCTGGAGAGCGAGGATCCGGAGAAGGACATCCAGGTCTACATCAACAGTCCGGGCGGGTCGGTCACCGCCGGCCTCGCCATCTACGACACGATGCAGTACCTGAAGTGCGAGGTGGCCACGACCTGCATCGGCCAGGCCGCCTCGATGGGCGCCGTGCTCCTGGCCGCCGGCGCGCCGGGCAAGCGCAGCATCCTGCCCAACGCCCGGGTGATGATCCACCAGGTGTCGGGCGGCGCCCAGGGCCAGGCCTCGGACATCGAGATCACGGCCGCGGAGATCATCAAGCTGAAGCGTCGGCTCAACGAGCTGCTCGCCGGGCACTGCGGCAAGGACGCCGATCAGGTCGAGAAGGATTCCGATCGCGATCACTACATGTCCGCAGCGGACGCCAAGGAGTACGGGATCGTCGACACGATCGTGCCGCCGCGCCGCGGACCGGCGGCCGCCAGGGCCGCGGAGCCGCAGGCCGATCCGCCGGTGGACAACCCGGTGGACAAGTAGCGGCCTGAAAACGCGCCTTTCCCTCCGACTTCCG
>JBAIWZ010000069.1:0-1817 GCA_037916955.1 Acutalibacteraceae bacterium
TCCTTCGGGTTCTCCGGAGGCTCGGCGGACGCCAGTTTCTTACCAAAATCGAGGTCGAGTGTCAAACCCGGCTTCCCGGTCCCGGCCTGCTTCTGGACCTCGAGCCGATAAGCTCCGGATGAGGCCATTACGGCCACGGATGGAGCCAGTTTGAAAGTGAATTCCAGGGTCTTGGTCTCGCCCGGCTCGATCGAAATGAAGGCGCCGAACCAGCGCCGGCCGAGGTCGTCGCCGACGTCGGCCTTGCCCGGATGGCCGGCCGGGTCCTTGATCTTGTCGTTCTCCATGGCACCGGACACGGACACCAGTTCGGAGCCGGCCGGAACGTAGACGCGGGCGTAGGTCCGATAACGGGTCGTCTTCCAGGTGAAGCTGCCGCGGTTGGAATAGGTCATGGCCGCGCGGCCGACGTAGCCGCCGCCGACGGCCGGCCGGATCTGGTAGCTGAGAGAGCGCGACATGACCGAGTCGGTCTTCAGGCTGGCCAAGTTGGCGTCGATCCAGGTGAGGTAGTCGCCGTCAACGGCCGCCAGCTTGCCGCCCCAGCCCTGCTCGAGGATCAGGCGCTGGAGGTCGGAGTCGTTGGAGTAGAGCAGGACATCGCCTTCGGCCAGCGCCTCGCGGGCGTCGCCGACGAGGGTCAAGAGCTGGGCCAGGGAGAAGGCCGAGACCCGTTTGATCGTTTCGTTCAGGAGCGCGCCGACGATATTCTTGCGCTGCTCGCGCGAGATGCCCTCGCCGACGAAACCCTGCTCGACCTGGAATTCCAGCTCGTCGATGAGGGTGTTGGCGTCGAACTTGTGGCCTTCGATGGTGATCGGGCCGGTCAGCCGCAGGACGTCCTGGGCTAGCCGCGGCGTGACGGCGATGATGCCGTCGATGGCCGGAGCCGGGGCGCCCGAGCGGACCGCCGCCTCGTCGCTGAAAAATTGCCGCATCAAGCCGGCCGAAACCACGAAATCCGGCGACCAGTTGGCGTCGCGCAGGTACCACTTGTCGATGCCGATGTACTTGCGGATCGGCTCCGGGGGGACGGGGCGCGGCTGGCCCTCGGAAGGGCCGTCGTAGGCGTAGACGTCGCTGACGTCGACCGAGGCCAGGTCGGCGTCCTTGACCTTCAGCAGGCCGACCATGCTCAGGAAGCCGCCGGTCGGCCGGAGCTCGGTGCTGTTCTCGAGGAACAGCAGATAGGTCTTTTCAGTCGGGAAGCCGAGCACGCCGGGCAGGATCTCGGCGACGGGCAGGATCGCGTTCAGGCCGGTGCGCATGGTCAGGAGACGGGTCTTGAGAGGCGCCAGGCTGGCCTTGAGCTGGCCGGAATAGCCGGTCTCGGAAATACCGTCGAAGGAAGCCAGCGCGGAGTCGACCTTGGACGCGGCCATCCGGAGCTGGGGCGCGTTCAGGGCCAGGGCCTCGAGGATCCCCCGCTTCTGCGCGGGCGTCATGTCCTTGAACACGGTGGCGATGTCCGGCAGCTTGCCGCTGACGGCGCCGGACAGGCTCTGGGTATCGGCCAGCACCTTGGCCAGGTCGCGGCCGGCGGCGAGGACGTCGCGCGCCGCCTCGGCGGCCGCCGTGCCCGTGGCCAGCAGCTGGTCGGCCGGTTCGATCCGGTCGTTCACGTACGGGATCCAGGCCAGGATTCGCAGCTTGTCGAGCTGGGAACGCGAGGAACGGAAGTCGGCGACGGCCTCGTCGACCCGGGAGATGGCGTCGTCGATACGCAGGTTCTCGGCGTCGTCCTGGGCGGCCAGCAGGGCCGCGCGGCCGGCGGCGGCGCGCTGGTAGGCGATCGCGCCGGACCGGATGAACGGCAG
>JBAIWZ010000070.1:0-6132 GCA_037916955.1 Acutalibacteraceae bacterium
GGACCGGCCGATGCGGCCGGATATCAGATGGGAAAAGCCGCGGCGCGAATCCTTGGATTCGTACGCTTCTTCGCCGGCGTCTTCCTCGAGCAGGTCGAAGGTCGAAGGTTTCTTTCCGGCGGCCGGATGGACCAGGAGCACGGCCGGATGGCCCCAGACGGCGGCGATCACGTCCTGGCCGTTCTGGGACAGCAGCGCGCCGCTGATCCGGTCCAGGTCCAGCGGCAGGCGGCCGTCTTCGATCAGACGATAGAGGCTCTCGTTGACCTTCGTGACCGCGGCTTCGAAGATCACCTCCTGCCCGGTTTCGGCGGGCCGCTTCCTCATGGCTTCCGCGACGCCGCGGACAAGCGCATCCTCGATCCGGGCCGCCAGGGCATCGCCGGTCCGCGGATCGATCTCCGCCCGAAGGACGCCAAAAACGCTGCCGACACGCCGCCGGGCCTCCTCGGAAATGTCCGTGGAGACGGCCTTGACGTAGAGGCGGCTGTTCCGGCCGCCGTAGCGGACGAGCTGGCCAAGCCGCATTTTCGCGTCTGACATAGGCATTTTTGACCCTCTAAGACGGAAGTATTATACTACAAACCTGTAATAATGGAACAACGCGCCGGGCCCGATATCCGCCCGGACCAGCCGGTTCCGGCGGCCGCGGCCGGCCGCTCCGCACCGCGCATTATGCTTGAACAACTGTTTGGTTCAAAAACCAGAGTGCGGCTGCTCCGCCTTTTCCTGAACAACAGCAAGGGTTCGTATTTCGTCCGCGAACTGACCCGCAAGATCGGCGCCCAGATCAACGCCGTCCGCAACGAGCTCGACAACCTGGTGACCATGGGCATCGTCGTCGCGGTCGCCGAGGAGGGATCGGCCAAGGGCAAGCGCCTGTCGCGCCAGAAGAAATTCTACCGGCTGAACACCGAATCCCTGCTGTATCCCGAGCTTCGCGCCCTGTTCCTGAAGTCGCGCGTGCTGCTCGAAAAGGATTTCGTGAAGAAGATCGCCGAGGCGGGCAGCGTTTCCTATCTGGCGCTGACCGGCATGTTCGTCGGCACCGAGGGCGGTCCGACCGACCTGTTCATCGTCGGCCGGGTCAATCGCGACCGGCTGATGCCGATGATCAAGGATTTTGAACAGGAGGTCGGGCACGAGGTGAACTTCACGGTGATGACGCCGCAGGAATACAAATACCGCCGCGACGTGACCGACCGGTTCCTGTACAGCATCCTCGAGTCGAAGAAGATCGTGGTCGTCGACAATCTTTCGGACAAGCTGTCAGCGCCGGGCGACTCCCTATGACCCTGCTGCTCGACTTCGGCGCCAATTGGCTGCGTTTCGGCGCCCTGGACGGCCGCGAACTGAAGTGGGTCGAGGCGGCCGAGGGCACGAGCGCCTTCCACGGCCTGCGCCAGGCGCTGAAGAAGTTCGGCCTCGAACGCCGCTCGCCCGACGCCGTCGGCGTCGTCCAGTTCAGTCAGCGCGAGGGGGAACCGCACATTCCCTGGAGCACCGTTCGTTCGGCCGTGGCCATGGGCAACACCCTGGCCTTCGCCTGGAACGCGCCGGTGTTCGCAGTCAGGCTTTCCGGCGAAGAGTCCGGGGACGAGATCGCGGCCAAATGCCGGCAGGCGTCGGAACAGGCGGGGACCGGGCACTGGGCGAGCGCGCTCTACGATGGCGAGCCGAACATTACCAAGTCGAAAAAAACCCTCTGATAAGCAAAAAAACCGGCCGCGAAGCCGGTTTTTTTATTGTCGTTTTATTGATTCCGCGAATCGATCAGGAAGCAGGGGAAGATGTTCAACGGCTCGAATTCGATCCGCACCCGCGGGAATGCCTGGCGGACGTAAGGGGCCATCAGCCTCGAATACTGGTGGAAGATGATGAACCGGCCCTCGGGCTTGAGCAGCATCTTGGCCGAGCGCACCAGGGCGTGCCGTTCGGATCTGGACAGGTAGGTGAAGGGGATGCTGGCGATCACGGCGTCGGCGCTGCCGATGCCCTTTTCCTTGAGGATCTCCTGCAGACGGCGGGCGTCGCCCTGGATGACCTCGAGGCGCGGATCGCCCAGGACGGCCAGGTCGGCGGCGAAGCCGGGATTCTTTTCGATCGCCAGGAGCCGGGCATCCTTGGGCAGGACGGCGAGCAGGGCCTTGGTGGCGACCCCGTCGCCCGGGCCGAGTTCGACGAGCAGTCTGGTATTGGCCGGATCCAGGTGGCCGAGCAGGCGGCGGATGAGATAGGAGGAACTGTGGCTGACGGCGGCCACGTCGCGGTCGCCGAGGAATTGTCCGAGAAAGCTCCGTTTTTTTCGACCGGTCATAGCGGGGGTTACTTGTGAACGGATTTGAATGTACACCAGGGGCCGCGGCCTGTCGAGGGTGGGCCGGGCGGCGCTCGCGGCGACAAAAAAGGCCGTCCTGGAAGGGACGGCCAAGGTCGGTCGGAACTGCGGTCGGGCTCAGCCGGCCCGCTTTCGGGCCTCGCGGATCATGGCCGCCGCCCGGTTGATCCACCCCAGCTTCTTCATGGTGTCGGTGATCTTCGCCATCCGGTCCTTGGGCTTCTTGGCGCCCTTGTCGTCGGGCTCGTCCGGCGGCGGGAGCAGCGGCGGGGGATCGCGTCGGCCGGGGTCGGGCCGCTCTTCGGGCGGCTTTTTCGGCGCCTCCGGCTTGTCGTCGCCGGGGCCGTCGGCGGCGGGACCGCGTCCGTCGAGGGCGTTGTCGATGATCTTGCAGGCGATGCGCCTGACGGAATCGAGGGGCCGGCGCGTCATGTCGGCGACGTCGGTGTTGAAGAAACAGACCAGCATGACGGCCTTGGACCTGATGGCCTTGCCGCAATTCTGGCACTGGACCTCGTCCGGCTCGTGATCGAGCCCGCAGCAGCGGCCGCCTTTGACGGTCTCGAATATCCTGACCAGGATCTCCCGGTATTCGAATTCGTCCACCAGGACGCGGTTGCCGAAGAAAGGCATGGTGCCTCCGATCGCAGTTCGACTTTTTAAAGAGCCTCAGCGCAGTTCCGTCCTGCGGCCATCTTCGGCCATCGGCCGCAATAAATCAAGCCTTGGCGGGTCCGGCGCGCCCGCCCGACAGCCCCGGCCGGGCCCAGCCTTGAAGAACCGGCCGGGCATTGATAAGGTTCTGAATGCGTTTATGGAAAGAAGCCGCTATTACCGCCTGCTGGAGATCATCCCCGGCGCCCTGGTCTGGCTGACCCTGGTGCTGGCCATCCTCTTGTCGTTCGTGAGCCCGCTCGCGGTCATCTATTTCATCATCATCTTCGACCTGTTCTGGCTGTTCCGGGTCTGCTATTTCGTTTTCTACGTGATCCTCTCCTGGCGGCGGTATCAGCGGGACATCCGCGTCGACTGGCTGGCCAAGGCCTCCGCCCTGCCGAAGTTCGACTCGATCCATCATCTGATCGTCCTGCCGTTCTCCAAGGAGGGGCCGGAGATCGTCCTGACCTCGCTCAAGAGCCTGGCCGAGGCCAAATCCCCGGTCGACCGGCGCTTCATCGTCGTGCTGTCGGGCGAAGAGCGTTTCGCCGACAACTACGGGAAGGTGATCGCGGCCGTCCGCGAATCCGGCTTCGACCGCCGTTTCTTCCGTTTCCTGCCCACGCTCCATCCGCTCGGCCTGCCCGACGAGATCCCCGGCAAGGGCTCGAACGCCCACTGGGCCGGCCATCGCGCCCAGGAGCTGATCGATTCGCTCGGCCTGTCGTACGACGACGTCATCGTTTCCAATTTCGACATCGACACCTGCGCCCACCCGCAGTACTTCGCCTGCCTGGCCTACAAGTACCTGACCAACCCCCGGCCGACGCGCTGCTCCTACCAGCCGGTGGCGCTCTACAACAACAACATGTGGGATTCGCCGATGGTCATCCGCGTCGCCGCCTTCGGCACCACCTTCTGGCTGCTGACCGAACTGGCCAGGCCGGAACGGCTGTTCACCTTCGCCTCGCACAGCATGTCGTTCCGGGCGCTCGTCGACGTCGGCTTCTGGCAGAAGGACATCGTCACCGAGGACTCCCGCATCTTCCTGCAGTGCCTGATCCGCTATGACGGCGACTATTCGGTCGAGCCGATCTACGTGCCGGTGTCCATGGACACCGTCATGGCCGACACCCGCTGGCAGAGCCTGGTCAACCTCTACAAGCAGCAGCGCCGCTGGGCCTGGGGAGTCGAGCATTTCCCGTTCCTGGTCGACCGGCTGAGCCGCGACAAGAGGTTCCCGCTCACCAAGAAGATCTACCACGTCTGGACCCTGGCCGAGGGCATGTATTCCTGGGCGACCGCGCCGCTCCTGATCTTCATCCTCGGCTACCTGCCGCTGTGGCTGGCGCCGGAGTCGCTCAAGTCCGCCGCCCTCTATCAGAACACGCCGCACACGCTCCAGGCGCTCATGACCCTGTCGATGCTCGGCGTCTTCGTGTCCGCCTTCCTGAGCTTCGGCCTCCTGCCGCCGCGGCCGGCGCACAAGAAGCGCTACGAGAGCGCGATCATGCTCCTGCAGTGGATCCTGGTGCCCGTGACCTTCATCGTCTTCGGCGCCATCCCGGCCATCGACGCCCAGACCCGGCTGATGCTCGGCAAATACCTCGGCTTCAACATCACCCACAAGAGCCGGAAGTCGACGGTCTGACGGCGCCGCGGACGGCGGCCTTTTTCCCCGAACGGATGTGGTAAGATGCCATCATCCCGACCGACGAACCGACATAATTTCCTATGGCCCGCGTCGCGATCAACATCGTCACCTGGAACAGCCTGAAATATCTCCCGGAGGCCCTGGAATCCATCTCCCGGCAGACCTACCGGGATTTTTCGGTGCTGATCATCGACAACGCCTCGGCGGACGGCACCATCGAGTACGTGCGGTCGGAGCATCCTGAGGTCGGCGTCCTGCGCAACACCCACAACCTCGGATTCTGCCGCGCCCACAACCAGGGCATCGCCTACGCCAAGGCGCATCTGAAGGGCGACCGCGGCGAGCCGCTGGTGCTCATCACCAACCCGGACATCCTGCTGGAGCCGGATTTCCTGGAGCGGCTGGTCAAGGAGATCGACCGGCGTCCGGAATGCGGCAGCGCCGGCGGCAAGCTGCTTAAGGTGTACAAGAAGGGGGGCGGCGAGCTGGCCGAGACCGTCCGGACCGACGTCATCGACACCACCGGACTGAAGATCTTCAAGTCGCGGCGGCTGGTCGACCGCGGCGCCGGCGAGACCGAAGCCGAGGGGCGCTACGACCGGATCGAGGAGGTCTTCGGCGTGTCCGGCGCCGTCGCCCTCTACCGTCTGGCCGCGCTCGATGACGTCGCCGTGCGCGGCGAATATTTCGATGAGGATTTCTTCGCTTACAAGGAGGACATCGACCTCGCCTGGCGGCTGCGGCTGCGCGGCTGGTCGGCTCTTTACGTGCCCTGGGCCCGCGCCTATCATTACCGGACCGCGGCCGGGAGCGAACGGGCCACGGCCCGGCAGATCGCCGCCGGCCGGCGCGGCCGCTCCAGGCTGGTCAATTTCCTGTCGTACCGCAACCACAAGCTGACGCTGACCAAGGACGACCATTGCCGGAACCGCCTGCTGCATCTGCCGTGGATCCTTCCCTACGAAGCCGGCAAGTTCATTTACCTGCTGTTCCTGGAGCCGGCGACGCTCGCCGCCATTCCCGGGTTCCTCAAGCTCTGGCCCCGGGCCCGGGCCAAGCGCCGGATCATCATGAAAGAGGCCCGCGTCAAAGCCCGGGACATACGCCGCTGGATGGCGTGAACAATTTTGAACGTTATGGACCTCTCCATCGTCATCCTGAACTACAAGTCGGCGCGTCTGACCCGCCAGTGCGTCAAGACGATCAAACTCTACGAGCCGAAGCTCGACTATGAGATCATCGTCGTCGACAACAATTCGCGCGACGGCGTCGGCGCGATGCTCAAGGAGCGCTATCCCGACGTCCGCGTCATCCAGACCGGCAAGAACCTCGGTTACGCCGCCGGCAACAACGTCGGGATGAAGGCGGCGACGGGCCGGTACGTCATGATCCTCAATCCGGACATCACGGTCCGCCGCGGTTCGATCGAGGCCATGGTCGCGCACCTGGAAAAACATCCGGAGATCGGCGTCCTCGGCCCGAA
>JBAIWZ010000071.1:0-2164 GCA_037916955.1 Acutalibacteraceae bacterium
GGCGTTTTGTCAATGGGGGTGCCTCGAACCTCAGGAATAACAAAAGCCCCGGCGCGAGCCAGGGCTAAATCTCTCTATCGATCTTTGGTGATGGACTTCTTGTCGTAGGTGACCAGGCGTTCGCCGCCCTCGCCGAAGTCGAACTTGACCTCGCGGTAGTGGTCGAGCCACTCCACCGACGGGATGCGGTCGGCCCACTCGAACAGGATGACGGTGTCGCCGCGCTCGACGTAATCCTCGAAGCCGATCGCGAACAGTTCCTTCTCGCTGTTCAGCCGGTAGGCGTCGATGTGACAAAGCAGGCTGACGCCGGTATGGGCGCGGAAGGCCTTGCCGGTCCGGTAGGCCTGGAGCAGGACGAAGGTCGGGCTGCGGACGGCGTGCTTCACGCCCGCGTCCTCGGCCAGGTGCTGGACGAAGGTGGTCTTGCCGGAACCGAGGTCGCCGACGAGGCCGATGATGTCGCCGCCGCGCAGCGTCTTGGAGAACCGCGTGGCGAACCGGCAGAGCGCGTCCAAATCTTTGACGACGATGGTCTTCTTCATGTTCGTGGCGTTAACGGCCGAGCTCCCAGTGAGGATCGGCGTCCATTCCGACCCAGCCGTTCGGGCGAGCGCGTTTGGAATTGAAATATCCGGCGGCCGCGATCATGGCCGCGTTGTCGGTGCAATACGGGAGCGGCGGCTCGACGAAACGGACGTCCGGGGACTCGACCGCCAGCCGGGCGGCCAGTTCGCCGCGCAATTTGCGGTTGGCCGCGACGCCGCCGGCCAGCAGGACGGTCTTCACTTTCCGCTGCTTGGCGGCGCGGACGGTCTTGGCGACCAGCACGTCGACGATGGCCTGCTCGACCGAGGCGGCCGTGTCGGCCAGGAACGCCTGGTCGGCCAGCGAGTCCTGATGATCGCGCAGGAAATAGCGAACCGCGGTCTTCAGGCCGGCGAAGGAGAACTCGTCGTGCGGGTCGTGGATCATCGGCTTGGGGAAATCGTACTTGCGGGGGTCGCCGTTCTCCGCGAGCCTGGAGAGGGCAGGGCCGCCCGGATAGCCGAGACCCATCATCTTGGCGGTCTTGTCGAAGGCTTCGCCGGCAGCGTCGTCCCGGGTCGCGCCGAGCAGGCGGAATTTGCCGTGGTCCTTCATGAGCAGGATTTCGGTGTGGCCGCCGGAGACGACCAGCACCAGCGCAGGAAAAATGCCGGCGGAGCGGCCGTAGTTCTTTTCGAAGGCGGCGCCCGGCAGCCAGTTGGCGTAGATGTGGCCTTCGATGTGATTGATGCCGAGGACCGGCTTGTTCCAGGCGGCGGCGAGGGCGCGGCCGGTGTCGAGGCCGACCTTGAGCGAGGTGATCAGGCCCGGACCCATGGTCGCGGCGATCAGATCCACTTTCTTGGAAAGCAGCTTGCCGTCCGGCTTGCCGACGATCCTGTCGGCGAGCGCGGCCAGGAGCGGCGGCAGGGCGGAGGTGTGTTCGCGCGCGGCCACTTCCGGAACGACCCCGCCGTACTTGGCGTGGATCTCCTGGCTGGCGACGAGGTGTTCGAGTTTGCGGACGCCGGTCGGACCGGCTTCCAGCCAGGCCACAGCCGACTCGTCGCAGGATGATTCGATGCCCAGGATCCTCATAACTGACCAAGATTATACCACAAGCTACGGCCTGTCCACGCCGACGCGGCGCCGGTTGACCCGGCCGCCGCGATGGTCTAAAGTGCGGTCGCTGCATAGAAATGGAGGGGCAAATGATAAGATTCCGCGCCCGACGCTGGCAGCACGAAGAGCTGGCCCTGAGGCTATGCCAGCTCATCTACGGTACGGACCGCATCTGGCGGAAAGAGTCCGGAGCCTGGCAGATCGGTTCGGCCAACGACTGGTGGCTGCACCCGAAGGAGGACGGCAGCTTCCTGCTGCACTACCGCTACGGCAACAAGCAGCGGATGCAGCAGATGGCGCCCGTCCTGACCTGGTTCCTTGACGTCGAGATCATCGAGGTCACCTGACCTCGAGCTTCCGCGCCGCCTTGACTGGCGGCTTTTTCTTGACTAAACTTGGCCTTACGCAATTTAGACGGCCCCATCGTCTAATGGGTCGTGAAGCGAGCCGGCGATCTTCGTTGCGGTACGAACCTTCAAATCAGATCGGCCATCCATGGCCCCATCGTCTAATG
>JBAIWZ010000072.1:0-5018 GCA_037916955.1 Acutalibacteraceae bacterium
TTGCCCTGGCAGTCCTCGCATTTGTCGGTCGAGAAGAAATCCTTGACGCCCAGGCCGTGGCAGGTCGGGCAGGCGCCGTAGGGGCTGTTGAACGAGAACAGGCGCGGCTCGATCTCCGGGAAGGAAAATCCGCAGATCGGGCAGCTGAACTGGCTGGACAGTACGTGCTCCTCGCCGTCCGGATACGCGGCCAGGACCAGGCCCTCGCCGTGCTTGAGCGCCGACTCGACGGCCTCGGCCAGCCGGGCCTGGGTGTCCTTGCCGCCCTCGCCGAAGCCGACGAGCGGGATCCGGTCCACGACCAGCTCGATGCTGTGCCGCAGGTTCCGGTCGAGCACCAGCCGGTTGCGGAGCGAACGGACGCGGCCGTTGACCCGGACCCAGGCGAAGCCGCTGTTGTAAAAGTCGTAGAGCAGCTGGTGATACTCCCCCTTCCGGCCGCGGACGAGCGGCGCCATGATCACGACCTCGTTCTCGGCGTCCTTCTTTTTCGCCTTGACCGGCGTCTTCAGCTTTTCCCTGGCCTCGGCCATGATCAGGTCGACCATTTCCTCGGCGGTCAGCTTGCGGATCGGCTTGTCGCAGTTCGGACAGAACGGCCGGCCGATGCGGGCGTAAAGCACGCGCAGGTAATCGTAAAGCTCGGTGATGGTGGCCACCGTCGAGCGCGGGTTGGCCGAGTGGGCCTTCTGGTCGATGCAGATGGCCGGCGACAGTCCCTCGATGTCGTCGACGTCGGGCTTGTTGAGCTGGCCCAGGAACTGCCGGGCGTAGGCCGACAGCGACTCGATGTAGCGCCGCTGGCCCTCGGCGAAGATGGTGTCGAACGCCAACGACGACTTGCCGGAGCCCGACAAGCCGGTGAAGACGATCATTTTGTTCCGGGGCAGGGTCAGGGAGACGTTCTGCAAATTATGTTCCCTGGCGCCGCGTATGACTATATTTTCCTGCATGTGATTGGTTATTGTTGATTCGTCCAATTTCTGGAGCACGGGAGTGCTGGAGTACTGGAGACAACGAACCATTCTTCAGCACTCCAGTACTCCCAAACTTCAGCGCTATTTATCACTTTGTATCTCTGTCTCTTTGTCGCTTTGTCTCTTAAGCGAGTCTTGATTATTATCCCGTTTGCGAGTACATTGATGCCTCGGCCGATCGAACGATCGTCCGGGGGCTCTTTATACCGGAAAGGAGAAGAACGTGGAACATCCAGCCATCGAGCGCCGACTGGCGCTGGAGATCGTGAAGCGGGTGAATGCCGGCTTTTACGCCATCCGGGAGGCCCTCCAGGCCCCCGGTCACATGGACCTGCCGTTCATCGCCGCGATGATCGCCAACACGCGCCGCACCATCGAGGACGCCATCGGCCCGAAGGACTTCGGCGTCCGGCCGGGCGGCACGGGCATCTCGCGGGAGAGCATGCTGCTGACCGTCGACCAGAAGTACTGGGAGCTGGCCAACTTCATCCTCGAGACCCAGGCCCTGCCTGCGTCGGACGACCCGAAGGCCGAAGCCCCGGGCGCCCACCGGCTGCTCTGCGCCTCGGCCATCGACCTGGACATCCTGCTGGCCAACGAGACGGTCAGCGAGGCCGTCCTGGCCTACGAGGCGAGGCATGCCTGACCTGCCGCTCAAGGCGATGACCAAGGAGGCCATCGCCGCGCACCTCAAGGACCTGCAGCGGAAGTTCGACGCCGGCCCGCCAGCGCAGGAACTGCTCGGCATCATCGCCGCCCACAAGGCGGCCTATGACGAGCTGCTCTCGCGCGGCCTGACCGAGGTCCAGATCGAGTGGATGCTCCACGACCGTCCGCTTGCCTGACCGGCCCCCTTTCGCGGGGCCGTTTTTTTGTCGCGCGGAATATATTATTTTTCCTTGCCGCGCGGCAACCCTGAACCGGTGCGCAGCGACTGGTTCAGGGTCGTCATTTCAATGAACTCCGCGGCCGCGCTTCTTGGGCGTGGTGGGCGCGTTCTGTTTCGCTTCCATCCGCTTCAGCTCCCGGACCTCGTCGCGCAGCAGCGCCGCCAGTTCGAACTCCAGGTCCTTGGCCGCCTGGCGCATCTGGGACTCCTTCTCGGCGATGATCTCGCCGAGCGGCCGGCCGGCCTCGGGCGCCTCTTCGAGCGCCAGCAGCCGTTCGGCCGTCTTTTCGTCGGCCTTGGTGATGCCTTCCATGATGTCCTTGATGGCCTTGCGGATGGTCCTGGGGGTGATGCCGTGCGCCTCGTTGTAGGCGACCTGCTTCTTGCGGCGGCGTTCGGTCTCGTCGATCGCCCGGCGCATCGAGCCGGTGATCTCGTCGGCGTAGAGGACGACCTCGCCGCTGACGTTCCGGGCGGCGCGGCCGATGGTCTGGATGAGCGAGGTCTCGCTCCGGAGGAAGCCTTCCTTGTCGGCGTCGAGGATGGCGACCAGCGTCACCTCGGGCAGGTCCAGGCCCTCGCGCAGGAGGTTCACGCCGACCAGGACGTCGAAGACGCCGCGGCGGAAGTCGGTCAGGATGCGGACCCGGTCGATGGTGTCGATGTCGCTGTGCAGGTAGGAGACCTTGAGGCCGCGGTCCTTGAGGTAATCGGTCAGGTCCTCGGCCATCTTCTTGGTGAGCGTCGTGACCATGACCCGCTCCTCGTTCCTGGCGTGCTCGACGGCCCGCTCGATCAGATCGTCAATTTGTCCGCGGCCGCCGTCCCTGGCCGAGACCGGCAGGATGGTGATCTTCGGATCGACCAGACCGGTCGGACGGATGACCTGCTCCACCACCTGGTCGGAGACGCGGTATTCGTGCGGACCGGGCGTGGCCGAAACGTAGACCGTCTGGCGGACGCGGCCCGCGAACTCGTCGTAGGTCAGGGGCCGGTTGTCAGCGGCCGAGGGCAGCCGGAAGCCGTATTCGATGAGCGTCCGCTTGCGGGCGGCGTCGCCGTTGTACATGCCCTGGATCTGCGGCACGGTGACGTGCGACTCGTCGATGACGGTCAGGAAGTCGTCGGGGAAATAATCAAGGAGCGTGTCCGGCGGCTGGCCCGGCGCCCGGCCGGAGAGATGCCGCGAGTAGTTCTCGATGCCGCTGCAGTAGCCGACCTCGGCCAGCATCGCCAGGTCGAAATTGGTGCGCCGCTCCAGGCGCTCGGCCTCGAGCAGTTTCCCTTCCTTCGTGAACAGGTCGAGCCGCTCCCTGAGCTCGGCGCGGATCGCCTGGATCGCCCGCTCGCGCTCCGGCCCGGAGGTGATGAAGTGCTTGGCCGGATAGATCCAGACCTCCTCGCGCTTGCCGAGGTTCTTGCGGGTCACCGGGTCGATCATGACGATCGCGTCCACCGCCTGGCGCTTGAGTTCGACGCGGACGATCACCTCCTCGTTGGCCGGCATGATCTCGATCACGTCGCCGCGCGACCGGAAGGAGCCGCGCTTCAGGTCGGCGCCGGTCCGCTCGAACTGGGTCTGGACCAGGTGCCGCAGGATGTCGGAACGCGCCGCCGGCTGGCCGACCGCCAGCCGCAGGTTCATTTTCTCGTAGACGTCGGGCGCGCCGAGGCCGTAGATGCAGGAGACCGAGGCGACGATGACGGTGTCGCGCCGGGTCAGCAGCGCCTGGGTGGCGGCGTGCCGCAGCCGGTCGATCTCCTGGTTGATCATCGCCTCCTTCTCGATGTAGGTGTCGGTGTGCGGCAGGTAAGCCTCCGGCTGGTAGTAGTCGTAATAGGAAACGAAATACTCCACGGCGTTCTCGGGGAAGAACTCGCGGAACTCGTTGCAGAGCTGGGCGGCCAGCGTCTTGTTGTGGGCGATGACCAGCGCCGGCTTGCCGATGCGGGCGATGACGTTGGCCATGGTGAAGGTCTTGCCCGAACCGGTGACGCCCAGGAGCGTCTGGTGCTTCATTCCCTGCCTCACGCCGCCGATCAGCCGCTCGATCGCCTCGGGCTGGTCGCCGGACGGTTCGAATTTTGAGACCAGTTTGAAATCCATTGTATATGCCCAAAAGCCCCCGGCGGCGGCCCATGGGGGCCTGTAGGGGGCGGTTGGTTATTCGATTAAGAGGTCAGATTATCATCCGTCGGCGGGGCTGTCAATTCCGGCCGTTCGGCGGCAAAAAAAAACGGCCGCGGTGAGGCGGCCGTCAGGCAAAAGATCATTCGGCGTCGGCGCAGCAGCGGAAGCCGAAGACGTAGAAGACGTCGTCGGGAGCGTGCGCCGTGGTCATGGGCCGGCAGCGGTTGCGGGCGCCGCCGACCCAATGACCGCCCTTGAGGGCGGAAATGAAGGGCCGGCCGCGGCCGGTGACGTTCACGACCCATTCGTCGGCGTTGCCGGTCAGGTCATGGACCCCGTGACCGGAGACGCAGCGCTCCATCGAGCCGCTGGGCACGAGCCGGCTCAGGCGTTCGGCCTCGGCCCGGACCTTGTCCGGATCGGACGAGAACAGATCGTCGCGCCACTGGACCCAGGGGTGGCCGATGTTGCAGGCCGACGGGTCCCGGTCCCAGCCGTAGGGATACGGCCGGCGTTCCGGGCCTTCGCAGGCCAGGGTCCACTCGTCATCGCCGCAGAGGCGCTTGCCCGCCCCCGCGCAGAGCGCGGCGGCCTCGCGCCAGCTGTGCATGACCGTCGGCAGTTCGCCGGCGCGGTTGGGCCACTCGTAGGCGTCGATGCAGAAACGAAGCGGCCGCTCGTCGGGACCGCCATCGTCGGCGGCCGCGCATTCGGCGCGCCCCGGAACGAACCGGTAACAGACCTGCGGCGGCGCGCCGCCGTTCGGACAGGAGACCGGCACGTTGCGTTTCACGGCCGTTTTCGTGCCGTCCGGCCGCGTCACCTCGGCGTCGACCACGTCATAGCCTTCAAGGCAGAGGTGGCTGACCTGACGGCAGTAATTGCCGGCGACCAGGATCATGTCCGCCGGACAGGCCGGCTCCGGAACGGATATCGCGCCGATCTCCGACCCGGTTCCGGCCGCGTCCGGAACCGCCGCGTCGCCGGTTCCGGCCCCGCCGGCGACGGCCGCGTCGCGGCA
>JBAIWZ010000073.1:0-2231 GCA_037916955.1 Acutalibacteraceae bacterium
GCAGGCCGAGCGCATGCCCAATAAATTCGATGTGCGAGCGATGCGCCGCGAGCGGGTCCGGGTTCCGGAGATTATCCCGAGTCGGAGCGAGGGCGAGGCCGAAGGCCGAGTCTCCGGTAACCGGACCCGCGAGAAGGCGCTAATATTCGGGCTCGTTTGCTTGGATCCGGATGCAAAAAATCCGGCCTTGACAGCCTGGCGGGGGACTATATAATTAGCACTCGGAAAGCCTGAGTGCTAACCATATGCCCGCTTCGTCGGACAATCGGAAAAAGAGGGTCTTCCGCGCCGTGGTCCGCGAGTACGTCGAATCCGCGGAACCGGTCGGATCGCACACCATCGTGGTCAAGTACCGCCTCGGCGTTTCGCCGGCTACCATCAGGAACGACATGGCCGACCTGGAAGCCGAAGGCCTCCTGGAACAGCCGCACATCTCGGCCGGCCGCGTGCCGACGGAGAAGGGTTACCGTTTCTACGTCGAGCAGTTCGTCGATCCGGCCTCGGCCCAGCCGACCGGCCGCCAGCGCCTGCTCGAGGCCTTCGCCGAACTCGACAAGAGCGCCGAGCGGGTGGCCAAGGAACTGGCCCGCGCCGCCGCCGAACTGGCCGACGAGACCGTGCTCGTGAGCTTCGGCCCGGACCGCACCTACCTGAGCGGCGTCAGCAATCTTTTCAACAAGCCGGAATCGCGCGAGTCGGAGATGCCCGCGGCCATGTCGCACGTCATCGACGACATGGACCGGGTCATGGACGACCTGCGCCGCCGGATGTCCTCGGACGTCGAGGTCCTGATCGGCGAGGAGAATCCGTTCGGCAGCCTGTTCAGCTCCGTGGTCACCCGGCTGAACGGTCCCGACGCCGACGACGGCATCTTCGGCATTCTCGGCCCCAAGCGCATGGATTACGACGCCAACGTGGCGCTGGCCCGGTTCATCCGCGAAATGATGTCCGGACGTTAATACTTATATATGGAGGAGCAGCAAGATCAGACCCAACAGCCGGCGCCGCCGTCGGAGCCGGCCCGGCCGGCCGCATCGACGGACGAACTGGCCAAGGCCAAGGCCGAAGCCGTTGACTATCTGGCCGGCTGGCAGCGGGCCAAGGCCGACTACGCCAATCTCCGGAAAGAGATGGACAAGGCGCGGGAGGAGCTCGTGAAATACGCCTGCGCCGGATTCATCGGCGAACTCCTGCCGGTCGTCGACAATTTCAAAAAAGCCGCGGCTCACCAGCCTCAGTTCGACGCCGCCGCGCCGCCGGACGCCGCCCAGCTCAAGCAATGGGCCGCCGGGGTCGACCATATCCGCCAGCAGATCGACGCCGTCCTGAAGAGGTCCGGCGTCACCGCCATCGAGGAAACGGGCGTCGGCTTCGATCCCTCGATCCACGAGGCGATGATGATGAAGAAACAGGAGGGCGTCGCCCCGGACCAGGTCGTCCAGGTCCTCGAACCCGGCTACAAGCTGCACGACCGCGTCCTCCGTCCGGCCAAGGTCGTGGTCAGCGAATGATTTCCGCAAATAATAATATTCATCGACAAAAGATCATCAGCCATTGATATGCCAAAAGTGCTCGGTATCGATCTCGGAACAACCAACTCCTGCATGGCCGTCATCGAAGGCGGCCAGCCCAAGGTCATCGAGAACAAGGAGGGCGCCCGCACCACGCCGTCGGTCGTCGCCATCACCAAGACCGGCGAGCGGCTGGTCGGCCAGCTGGCCAAGCGCCAGTCGGTCGTCAACCCGGAGAACACGCTGTATTCCATCAAGCGCCTGATCGGCCGGCGCTGGTCCGATCCCGAGACCCAGCACGAGGCCAAGCTCCTGCCGTTCCGCATCGTCCAGTCGGGCGACGGCGTCAAAGTGATGATGGCCGGCAAGGAATATTCGCCTCAGGAGATCTCGGCCATGGTCCTGCAGAAGATGAAGACGGACGCCGAGGAGAAGCTCGGCGAGAAGATCACCGAGGCGGTCATCACCGTCCCGGCCTACTTCGACGACGCCCAGCGCCAGGCGACCAAGGTCGCCGGCGAGATCGCGGGACTCACCGTCAAGCGCATCATCAATGAGCCGACCGCGGCCGCGCTGGCCTACGGCTTTGACAAGAAGAAGGGCGGCAAGATCGTCATCTACGACCTCGGCGGCGGCACCTTCGACGTCTCGGTGCTGGAGATCGCCGAGGACACGGTCGAGGTGAAGTCCACCAACGGCGACACCCATCTCGGCGGCGAC
>JBAIWZ010000074.1:0-2028 GCA_037916955.1 Acutalibacteraceae bacterium
AAGGCGTCGCCGCCCGCCGCGGCTTCGACTACTGAATCCGCGAGCCGGACGGCGTTGTCCGCAGCGCATTTTTTGATATACTGACCAACACCTGCCGGCGGATCTCCGCCGGAGGTTGAAACTAAAATTAACCTTTAGTATGCCCGACAAACAGCCCGGCCGTTCCAAATATTTGCTCGTCAGCATCCTGGTCTCGGCGCTCGTCGCCACGGTCTTCGGTTTCGCCTCCGGCTACATCGCCGGCAACAGCCGCTTCGCCGGACTTCTGGCCGCCAGCGTCCTGCCGCCATCCTGGCAGAACCTCCTGTCGTCGGGTCCCGGCCTCGTCGCCGGGCCGCAGGGCTACACCCTGCCGCAGCTGCACCAGGCGCTGAAACCGCCGCCCACTGAAGACCAGCTGACCATCGACGCCGTCAAGAAAGCCCGCCCGGCCGTGGTCTCGATCACGATCTCCAAGAACGTGCCGGTCTACGAGTCGGTGCCCAGCAGCGGCGGCAACGATTTCTTCCAGCAGTTCTTCCAGAACATGCCCGGCTTCCAGTTCCAGCAGCCGCAGTACCAGCAGAAAGGCACTCAGAAGCAGGACGTCGGCGCCGGCACCGGCTTCCTGGTCTCGGCCGACGGTTACATCGTCACCAACCGCCACGTCGTCTCCGACGAGACCGCCGACTACAAGGTCACGCTCCAGGACAAACGGGATTTCGACGCCAAGGTAATCGGCCGCGACAGCGTGAACGACATCGCCATGCTGAAGATCGAGGGCGGCGACTTTCCGTTCATCACCTTCGGCGACTCGGACAAGATCCAGGTCGGCCAGCGGGTGATCGCCATCGGCTACGCCCTCGGCCAGTTCGGCAACACCGTCTCGACCGGCATCGTCTCCGGCCTCCAGCGTTCGCTCACGGCGGGCGACGGCCAGGGCATGTCCGAGAACCTCTTCGACGTCATCCAGACCGACGCCGCCATCAACCCGGGCAACTCCGGCGGCCCGCTCCTGAACCTGCAGGGCGAGGCGATCGGCATCAACGTCGCCATCGTCCAGGGTTCGCAGAACATCGGCTTCTCCCTGCCGATCAACGACGTCAAGAAGGTCGTCGACAGCCTGAAGACGACCGGCAAGATCGTCCGGCCATTCCTCGGCGTACGCTACGTGCCGATCACCAAGGAGCTCAAGGACGCGAACCAGCTGTCGGTCGACTACGGCGTCCTGGTCGTGCGCGGCAGTTCGCCGACCGAGCTCGCGGTCATGCCCGGCTCGCCGGCCGACGTCGCCGGCATCGTCGAGAACGACATCATCCTGGAGATCAACGGGCAGAAGATCACCGAGGACCAGCCGCTGCAGATGCTGGTGGCCAAGCTGAACGTCGGCGACGTGATCCATCTGAAGATCCTGCACAAGGGCCAGGAGAAGACGCTGGACGTCAAACTGGCCGAACGGAAGCAGTAAGGGAATTGGGAACGGCGCCGGCTTCCTCCGGCGCCGTTTTTGGTTGACGTCGGTCGCCGCGGGTGTAATCTGGCGGCGGGCATGCGCCCGGGGAGACGAGCATGAGACTCGAACCCAAGGATATCGCGGATTTCCGGAAGTTCCTTTACGAGCGGAGCGGCGCGCCGGGGCTCATCGACGACGCGCTGATGAAGACGACGACGCTCATCGATCGCGCCGCCCAGGGCCGGTATTTCTTCCGGCCGGCGGAGCTGTTCCGCCGCTGCCCGAAGGTCCGGGAACGGCTCGAAGGATCGATCCGGCTGGCGACCGGCGCCGAGGTGAAGCAGATCGTCTACGCGACGCTGGCCAAGCCGGACGGCGAAGGCCTCGAATGGCTGCCTGCCCCGCTCTGGCACAGGGCCCTGCACGAGGGTCTGATGGAGGCGCTCGGCAAGCGGGTCCCGGATTTCCTCCGCGAGAGCCGCGGCGACGCCGCCGACGAGCTGGCCGAGGACGTCTGGACCAAGCTCTGGAGCCTGACCGGGCTCGATCTCTGGACGCGCTCCGTCGGCCACGCCGAGGGGACGTACGGCGCCTGC
>JBAIWZ010000075.1:0-1521 GCA_037916955.1 Acutalibacteraceae bacterium
GTCCTTGCCGGCCGTGTTTAGTATGAACAAGCCTTCGTATCGTTTCACTGCTCTTCTCTTTCGTCTACGGAGGCCACGACGGCCCCATTCAACTGCATTGCTTTTTGTATCCCGGCTTCCAGCCAGACTTCCGCCTGGTCGGACGCCGCCGTTAAAACCTTATCTGCCAGCTCGGCTTCCGTCGAACTAAATCGGCCCAAAACGTAGCCGGTAATTTCACGCGCGCCGGCTTGGCGGCCGATGCCGAGCCGGAGCCGGGCATAATCCCGAGTCCCGAGCCGCGCCTCTATCGATTCGAGGCCGTGGTGTCCGCCGCTGCTGCCACCGGGCCGCAGCCGCTTCTGTCCGAGCGGCAAATCTGCATCGTCGACGACCACTAGCAACCGCGCCACAGGGACGCGAAAAAACTCGAGCACGCTGCCAACCGCCTCGCCGCTGCTGTTCATATACGTCTGCGGCTGGCAGAGCAGGACGCGCCGTTCGCCGCGTTCGGCCCGGGCCAGCCGGGCATTGAACTTCTTCTCGAACGCCCAAGCGGCCTGCCAGCGCTGGGCCAACCGATCGACGACGAGGAAACCGGCATTGTGCCGGGTCCGGGCGTAATCCGCGCCGGGGTTGCCCAATCCCACGATGAGATACAAGTTCTCCATCCGCGGGAGCGGTGTGGCAGCCGGACATACGTCCGGCCGCCGAAATTACTTCTTCTTTCCGCCAGCCGCCGGTTTCTTCTCGGCAGCCGGGGCGGCTTTTTCCGCGCCCTTGGCCGGGGCGGCGGCGCCGGCAGCCGGAGCGGCAGCACCTTTGGCGGGCGCGGCGGCGCCTTTGGCAGGAGCGGCAGCGCCTTTCTCGGCACCCTTGCCGGCAGGAGCCGCACCCTCTTCTTCGCCTTCCTTCTTTTCCTTGATCATCTCGACTTCGCCCGCGGTGGCTTCGGCGGCCGCAGCGGCCTCGGCAGCTTCCTCTTCCTCCGTGCGCGGCGCGGCGCAAGCGATGACGGGGATCTGCTTGTCACCGATCAGTTCGACGCCAGCCGGGGCTTTGATCTCGCCCAGGTGAACGGCCTGGCCGATTTTCAGATGGGAGACGTCAACAACGATCTGTTCGGGCAAATCCTTGGCCAAGCCGCGAGCGCGGA
This sequence comes from Acutalibacteraceae bacterium, assembly GCA_037916955.1. GTDB lineage: Bacteria > Patescibacteriota > Patescibacteriia > SG8-24 > SG8-24 > JBAIWZ01. The sequence continues at coordinate 1,136 of JBAIWZ010000075.1, forward strand.
CGCTGAAGAGCACGTGTTCGAGCACGCCGCCCTCGGTCTTGACACCTTCGGCTTCACCGACGGTTTCGACCGGGACATTGATGGTGACTTTTTCGTTCTCGGCGATCTCGTGGAAATCTACATGGAGCACCTTGCCATTGAGGGGGTGGTGCTGGACTTCCTGGACGAGGGCGAGGCGCTTGGGCCGGGCGTCTTCTTTGACGGCGAGGTCGACCAGGAGGTTCTCGGAGATCGAGTGGTGGATGAGATCCTCGATTTCGCGGCTATTGAGTTCGAGGTTCTGGGGCTGAGCCTGGCGTCCATAGATGACGGCCGGCACGCGCCCTTCGGTGCGGAGTTTTTTGGCCCCGGCACGCCGGCCGAGGGTGCGCGGAAAGGCGTTCAAC
>JBAIWZ010000076.1:0-7369 GCA_037916955.1 Acutalibacteraceae bacterium
TCCGGCCGGAAGAGGCTAGAAGTTTGATCGTCATTCCGCCAGCCGGGCGGAAGATGAGAAAACTTCTGGCTTTTCGTTTAACCTGACTCGCCATTGAGCGAGCAACGGGACTAAGAGAGGCATATGAAATTCATCGTCGCTAAGAAAGTCGAGATGTCGCAGCGGTTCCGGGAGGACGGCACGGTCGTCCCAGTGACCCTGCTTCAGGCCGAGCCCTGCAAAGTGACGCAGGTCCGGACGGCTGAAAAGGACGGCTACCTGGCGGTCCAGATCGGCTGCGGCAAGGAGAAACACCCGAGCAAGGCCCTGCAAGGCCATCTCAAGGACGCGGGCGGCGTCTTCAAGACCCTCCGCGAGTTTCGCGTTGACGACGTCGCTTCCTATAAGGTAGGCGACGGCATCGACCTCGCCCAGTTCAAGACGGGGGAGTTCGTCGAGGTCACCGGCGAGTCCAAGGGCAAAGGCTTCCAGGGCGTGGTCAAGCGGCATCATTTCGCCGGCGGCCCCAAGACCCACGGCCATAAGGACAACCTGCGCATGCCCGGCGCCATCGGTTCGGGCGGCATGCAGCGCGTCTTCAAGGGCCTGCGCATGGGCGGCCACATGGGAATGGACCAGGTGACGGTCAAGAATTTGGAAGTGATCGAAGTCGACGCCGCCAAGGGCGTGCTGGCCCTCAAGGGGGCGGTGCCCGGCGCGCGCGGCTCGATCATTTTGGTTTCTGGCGGTTTTGAGGCCAGACAGTCCTGGAACTAGTATGCCGAAGCTCAAACTCTACAATACGGAAGGCAAGGTCGTCGGCGAGAAGAAGCTCGACGACAAGGTGTTCGGCGTCAAACCGGTGGCCGAGGTCGTGCATGAGGTCGTGACCGGCCTGCTGGCCAGCGCGCGCCAGCCCTGGGCCCACACCAAGACCCGCGGCGAGGTCCGCGGCGGCGGCAAGAAGCCCTGGAAGCAGAAAGGCACCGGCCGCGCCCGCCAGGGTTCGACCAGGTCCCCGATCTGGGTCGGCGGCGGCATCACCTTCGGCCCGCGCAGCGAGCGCGATTACGGCAAGAAGGTCAACCGCAAGATGAAGCGCCTGGCCATGGTCATGTCGCTCTCCGACAAGGCGTCCGGCGAACAGCTGGTGCTGGTCGAATCGCTGCCGGTCAAGGACGGCAAGACCCGCGAGGTCGCCGCGCTCGTCGGCAAGCTGCCGGTGAAGGGCAAGATCACGCTGGTCCAGTCCGGCCGCGACGCCCTCCTGCAGCGCGCCTCCCGGAACCTGAAGAACGTCAATCTCGTGGGCGTCGGCAGCCTCGGGCTGCTCGACATCCTCCGGGCCGACTACCTGCTCATGACGCCCGACGCGGCGGCCAAGCTGGAGTCGAAGTACGGTAAATCTTCCTGACGGATATGGGTATCTTTGGAAAGAATAAGAAAGGGGAGGTCTCGCCGAAGCTGTCCAAGAAGGACGAGCCGGCGGCCGAACCCAAGAAAACCGAGGCCGCCAAGAAGGCCGAGCCGATCGTTCGCGGTCCGCTCGTCAAGGAAGGCTTCGGGCAGTCGCACCGGATCCTGGTCCGCCCGGTTTCCACCGAGAAGGCCAGCCGCCTGCAGGCCCTGGGCAAGTACGAATTCATCGTCGCCAAGGGCGCCAACAAGAACGAGGTCGCCCAGGCCGTCCGGGACCTTTACGGCGTCAAGCCGGTCTCGGTCCGCATGATCTCGGGCAAGGGGAAGTTCGTCCGCTTCGGCCGCTTCACCGGCAAGGAGAAGGACTTCAAGAAGGCCCTGGTCACGCTCAAGGCCGGCGATTCCTTAACCGTCACGGAGGCCTAGCCATATGCCGATCAAGATGTACAAACCGGTGACCCTCGGACGGCGCATCTCCAGCGTCGACGCTTTCGAGGATATCACCAAGACCGAACCCGAGAAGTCGCTGATCTATCCCAAGCGGAAGACCGGCGGCCGCAACGCCCAGGGCAAGATCACCGTCCGCCATCGCGGCGGCGGCGCCGACCGCTTCGTCCGCATCGTCGACTTCAAGCGCGACAAGCTGGACGTGCCCGCCAGGGTCACGGCCATCGAATACGACCCGGCCCGCGGCGCGCGCCTGGCCCTGCTCAGCTACGCCGATGGCGAGAAGCGCTACATCATCGCCCCGCTCAACGTGGCGGTCGGCGAGACCCTGGTCTCCTCCAAGAACGCGGTCGAGATCAAGGCCGGCAACCGGATGCCGCTCGAGAAGATCCCGGTCGGTCTCCAGGTCCACAGCATCGAACTTCACCCCGGCCTCGGCGGCTCGGTCGTCCGCGGCGCGGGCCTCGGCGCCCAGCTCATGGCCGTCGAGGGCGATTTCGCCACCCTGAAGCTGCCGTCCGGAGAGACCCGCCGCTTCCACAAGGAATGCATGGCCACGGTCGGCATGGTCGGCAATCCGGACCACCGCCTCATCCGCTGGGGCAAGGCTGGCCGCACCCGTCATCGCGGCCGCCGGCCGGAGGTCCGCGGCAAGGTCATGAACCCGGTCGACCACCCGCACGGCGGCGGCGAAGGCAAGCACCCGATCGGTCTCACCCACCCGAAGACCAAGTGGGGCAAGCCCGCGCTCGGCGTGAAGACCCGCGACAAGAAGAAGGCGTCCTGGAAATTCATCGTCTCGCGACGCAAGTAATATGTCTCGCAGCCTCAAAAAAGGTCCGGCCCTGGACCAGAAGCTCCTGGCCAAGATCTCCAAGCTCAAAACCGGCGACAAGACCGTCATCAAGACCTGGTCCCGCTGGTCGGTGATCACCCCGGCCATGGTCGGCTTCGTCATCGGCGTCTATAACGGCAAGGTCCACGTGCCGGTTCTCATCGTCGAGAACATGGTCGGCCACAAGCTGGGCGAGTTCTCGCCCACCAGGAAGTTCGTCCGCCACGGCGGCAAGATGCAGAAGGAACTCGAGGCCAAGCGCGCAGTCGCCGAACAGGCGGCGGCCAAGGCGGCCACGGCTCCGGCTGCGGCGGCCCCGGCGGCGAAGAAGTGATACGCCTATGGAAGTCATCGCCAAAGCCAGATACATCCGCATTTCGCCCCGCAAGGTCCGGCTGGTCGCCGACCTGGTGCGCGGAATGGACGTCGACCAGGCCCTGAACCAGCTGCGGTTCTACCGCAAGGCCGCGGCCCTGCCGCTCATCAAGCTGATTGAGTCCGGCGTGGCCAACGCCGAGCATAATTTCAAGCTGTCCGGCGGCCTGTTCATCAAGAAGCTCACCGTTGACGGCGGCCCGACGCTGAAGCGCTGGCGCGCCCGCGCTTTCGGCCGAGCGGCGCCCATCCGCAAGCGCAGTTCCCACATCAACCTGGTCCTCGAGGAGCGCCAGGCCAAGGCCGCGCCGAAAGGACTGAAGGGGGCGCTGGTCAAGACCGCCGCGGCGGTCAAGCCGGCGGCCAAGGCCCCGGCGACCGACCAGAAGAAAGCGGCGGACGCGGCCAAGAAGGCCGCCAAGCCGGCCGCCCCGGCCAAGAAGGCCGCGGCCAAGCCTAAAGCCGCTAAGGAGTGAAACGTATGGGTCAGAAAGTACATCCCAAGATATTCCGGACCGGCGTGATCTACCCCTGGAGTTCCAAGTGGTTCGCCAAGAAGGATTTCCCGAAGCTCCTCCGCGAGGACGCCGAGATCAAGAAGTTCCTCTGGGCCAAGCTCAAGGAGAGCGCCGTCGATCACATCGAGATCGAGCGGACCGCCCGGGCGATCACCGTCACGGTCTTTTCCGCCAAGCCGGGCTTCATCATCGGCCGCGGCGGCACCGGCATCGAGGACCTGAAGAAGGAACTCCGCGCCAAACTGGGCAAGACCAAGACGAAGGACAAGTTCAACCTGAACCTTAACGTCATCGAGGTCGGCAACCCGTCGCTCTCCGCCAACATCGTCATGCAGTCGATGATCGGCGATCTGGAGCGCCGCCTGCCGTTCCGCCGGGTGCTCAAGCAGCATCTCGACCGCGTGCAGAAGGCCGGCGCCAAGGGCGTCAAGCTGCTGGTCAAGGGCCGCCTCAACGGCGCCGAGATCGCCCGCGAAGAGAAGCTGGCCTGGGGCAGCGTTCCGCTGCAGACCCTGCGGGCCGACATCGATTACGCCTCCGGCTTCGCCCAGACGCTGATGGGCACGATCGGGGTCAAGGTCTGGATCTATCGCGGCGAGGTCTTCGAGGGCGAGGCTCCGAGGATCCCCGCCGGCACCGCTCCCGAATCCCGCGGCCCGCGCCGCGGCAGCCGGCCGCCGTTCCGCTCGGAGTCCCGCTGACGCACGACGAATATGTTGTTACCAGCCAAAGTCAAACACCGGAAAATGCAGAAGGGCCGCGCGCGCAACAAGCGGATCGCCACCACCAAGACGGCGGTCAGCTTCGGCAGCTACGGCCTGAAGGCCCTCGGTCCGGCCTGGGTCACCTCCCGTCAGATCGAGGCCGCCCGCCGGGCCATGACCCGCTTCATCAAGCGCGGCGGCAAGATCTGGATCCGGATCTTCCCGGACAAGCCGATCACCAACCATGGCAATGAGAGTGTCATGGGCGGCGGCAAGGGCGCGGTCGACCACTACGTGGCCGTCATCCGGCCCGGCACGGTCCTGTTCGAGATGGACGGCGTCACCGAGGAGGCGGCGCGCGAGGCCATGGACCTGGCCGCCTACAAACTGCCGATGAAGACGCAGTTCGTGAAGAAAGCCTAGCCTGCGCCCATCCCTATGACGATCAAGGAATTACGCGAAAAATCTGACGTCGAACTGGACCGGCTGCTCGTCAGCCTGCGCAACAAGCTGCGCGAGCTGCGTTTCAAGGTCACGGCCAAACAGCTCGGCGGCATCAGGCAGATCCGCGAGGCCAAGAAGGACATCGCCCGGATCCTCACCCTGAAGACGGGCCGGCCGGCCGCTAAGCCGGAAGCCGAAAAGCCGGCGGCCAAATAAGGGTTTTCCCGAACACATATGGCGGAAAAGAAATCACAACAGAGGATCTTCCAGGGCGTCGTGGTCTCGGACAAGATGAAGAAGACCATCGTCGTCCGCGTCGACCGGAAGATGGTCCACCCCAAGTACCGGAAGCAGTATCAGATGTCGACCAAGTTCAAGGTCCACGACGAGAAGGGGGAGTATAAGACCGGTGACGTGGTGCGGTTCGTCGAGACGCGCCCGCTGTCCAAGGACAAGCGCTGGCGCGTGGTCGGCAAGGTGACCGCCTAAACTTATGCTGCAACATCGCACAATGATGGCGGTAGCCGACAACACCGGGGCCAAGAAGCTCCAGGTGATCCGCGTGCTGGGCGGCTATCAGAAACGGACCGCCGGCCTCGGCGACGTCGTCACCGCCGTGGTCAAGGTCGCCGTGCCGCACAGCGCCGTGGCCAAGAGCCAGGTCGTCCATGCGGTCATCGTCCGCTGCCGCAAGGAGACGCGCCGCAAGGACGGCTCCTACGTCCGCTTCGACGAGAACGCGGCCGTGATCATCGACAAGAAGACCAAGGAACCGAAGGGCACGCGCATCTTCGGGCCGGTCGCCCGCGAGCTCAGGAGCCAGGGATACGCCAAGATAATCTCGCTGGCCCCCGAGGTCGTCTAACGCCGCAATGGTATGAACATCAAGAAAGGAGACAACGTGAAGGTCGTGACCGGCAAGGACAAGGGCAAGAGCGGCAAGGTCATCCAGGTCTTCCCCAAGCTGAACAAGGTCGCCGTCGAAGGGGTCAACACCATGACCAGGCACATCCGCACCCGGCAGCAGGGCCAGAAGGGCCAGAAGCTGGAGTTCGCCGCGCCGCTCAACGCCTCGAACGTCATGCTGGTCTGCCCGAAGTGCGCCAAGATGACGCGCGTCGGCATGAAGACCCTGAGCCAGCCGGGCGGCAAGGACCGCAAGGTCCGGGTCTGCAAGAAGTGCAAAGAAGCGATCGAATAGCCGACACATATGGCCAAATCCAGTTATCAGGCAAAATTCGAGAAGCAGGTCGTGCCGGCCGTGAAGAAGGAGCTCGGGCTCAAGAACGACATGGCCGTGCCGCGCTTCGTCAAGGTCGTCGTCAACGTCGGCCTGAAGCAGGGTCTCAAGGACCCCAAGTTCATCGATGCCGCCGAGCGGACCGTCACCCGGATCACCGGGCAGAAGCCGGTCAAGACGCTGGCCAAGAAGTCGATCTCGAACTTCAAGATCCGCCAGGGCATGGTCGTCGGCCTCATGGCCACGCTGCGCGGCCCGCGGATGTACGATTTCCTCAACAAACTGATCAACATCACCCTGCCGCGCGTCCGTGACTTCCGCGGCCTGCCGCCCAAGTCGGTCGACGCCCACGGCAACCTCTCCATCGGCTTCCGCGAGTTCATCGCCTTCCCGGAGATCAGGCCCGAGGACACCGATTACATGCACGGCCTGGAGGTGGCGGTGGTCACCAGCGCCCGGTCCAAAGAAAAGGGTCTCGCCCTGCTCAAGGCCGCGGGCGTCCCGTTCAACCTTGACGTCAAGTGAAGCTATGGCTACTGAAGGACAAATCGCCAAATCGAAGAGGAAGCCCAAGTTCTCCACCCGCATCGTCAGACGGTGCTGGCGCTGCGGACGGCAGCGCGGCTACATGCGCGACTTCCAGCTGTGCCGCATCTGCTTCCGCGAGCTCGCTAACCGGGGCGAAATTCCCGGGCTGAGGAAAGGAGCATGGTGAACGGAAGCGTTTCGCTGATCGCAGGCACGGTGTTCGAAACAGGAAGCACCGGCGAACGGACGCCGGGCTCGGGATCAGCGAGATGACGACCCTACCCCACAACCACTATGACCGATCCAATCTCAGACATGCTCACCAGAATCCGGAATGCCCAGCTCGTGGGCAAGCCGGAGGTCAAGGTGCCCTACTCCAAGCTGAAGCTGGCCGTGGCCAAGATCCTGGCCGACAACGGCTACATCGGCGCGGTCGAGAAGCTGGCCGCCGGACACGGGGAGCTGCGCATCGAACTCAAGTACGAGGGCGGCGCGCCGTTCATCCGCACCCTGCAGCGCGTTTCCACCCCGGGCCGCCGCGCCTACGCCGGCTACGGCGACCTGCCGCGCGTCCTCTCCGACCAGGGCATCGCCATCGTTTCCACCTCCCAGGGCGTCATGACCAACAAGGAGGCGCGCAAGCGCAAACTGGGCGGTGAGATCTTAGCACTGGTGTATTGACCGCTGCCACTATGTCCCGCGTTGGAAAAAAACCACTGGAGATACCCGCCGGCCTCGACCACAAGGTCGACAGCTCGACGGTCCGCGTCAAAGGCCCGAAGGGCGAGCTGTCGCTGGCCCTGCACCCGCACGTCAGCGTCAAGATCGACGGCAAGGAGCTCTCGGTCGACGTCACCGACCACGACGAGGTCCGGGACCA
>JBAIWZ010000077.1:0-4426 GCA_037916955.1 Acutalibacteraceae bacterium
CATCGTTTTCCACCTCCTCGTGCGGGTTAAAGACCAAGAAACGACTTAGGATAGCGCAAAAAACGCCTTTTGTCAAGACCATGCCCCCGGTAAAGAAAACCAGAAAGAACCCCCCGGACAGGCCCAAAACCGGCTCCGACCCGCTCTTGGAAGGCCTGAATCCGGCTCAATTGAAAGCCGTCACCCACGGGTCCGGACCGCTGCTTATCGTCGCCGGCGCCGGCACGGGCAAGACCACGGTCATCGCCCGGCGGGCGGCCTGGCTCATGTCCAAAGGCCTGGCCAAACCCGACGAGGTCCTGGCCCTGACCTTTACCGACAAGGCCGCCGGCGAGATGGCCGACCGGATCGACGCCCTCCTGCCCCTGGGCTACGCCGACCTGTGGGTCTCGACCTTCCACGCCTTCTGTCAGCGGCTGCTCCAGACCCACGGCTTGGACCTCGGTCTGCCGAATGATTTCCGCCTGCTCAACGAAACCGACGCCTACCTGCTGGTCCGGCAGAATCTCGACAAGTTCGACCTTGATTATTACCGGCCGCTGGGCAATCCGGCCAAGTTCATTCACGCTCTGTTGCGCCATTTTTCACGCGCCAAGGACGAGGCGATCAAGCCTGAGGATTACCTGGAGTTCGCCAAACAGCGCTCGCTGGACAAGGACGACGCCTCGGTCGACGCCGATGACGCTTCGCGGATATCCGAACTGGCCAACGCCTACCACGTTTATCAGAAGCTGCTTTTGGACAACGGCTGTCTCGACCTCGGCGACCTGATGCTCTACACCCTGGAGCTTTTCAAAAAGCGCCCCGCGATACTGAACAAATATCGTGCTCAGTTCAAACACGTCATCGTCGACGAGTTTCAGGACACCAACTGGGCCCAGTACGAGCTGATCAAGATGATCGCGCCCCGCGACGGCAACGTGGTCGTGGTCGGGGATGACGACCAGTCGATCTACAAGTTCCGCGGCGCCTCGGTTTCCAACATCCTGCAGTTCAAGAACGATTTCCCCTCGGCCAAAGAGGTCGTACTGACCGAGAACTACCGCACCCGCCAGCACATCCTGGACCGGGCCTACGGCTTCATCCAGAAGAACAACCCCAACCGGCTGGAGGCCAGGCTCGGCGGTCCGGACGGTACCGGCCTGTCCAAACGCCTCTCCGCCGTCCGCGAAGGCGATGCTCTGGTCGAGCACCGCCGCTACGCGACGCTCGAAGACGAGGCGGCCGGCGTCGTCGACCGGATCGAAGAACTCAAGGACAAGGAACCGGAGCTGACCTGGAGCGACTTCTGCATCCTGGTCCGCTCCAATTCGACCGCCGACGCCTACAGCGACGAGCTCCGCCGGCGCGGCCTGCCGTTCCAGTTCCTGGCGCTCAAGGGCCTTTACGCCAAGCCGATCGTCCTCGACTGCCTGGCCTATTTCAAGCTGCTCGACGACTATCACGAGAGTCCGGCCCTCTACCGCATCCTGTCGTCGCCGCCGTACCGCATCGAGGGCGAGGACCTGATCAACCTGAACCACGAAGCGCGCCGGAAGGGGGAGTCGCTGTACGACGTCCTGCGCCGGCACGGGACGATCCGTCTCCGGCCCGAAACGCACCAGATCATCGATCGCCTGCTCGGCCACATCGCGAGTCACACCCAGGTCGCCCGCGAGCGCGGCGTCATCGAGGTGCTGGTCCGCTTCCTCTACGACTCCGGCTATGCCGCCGAACTGAAGCGCGAGGACACGGCCGAGGCCCGCGAACAGTCCAGCCACCTCAACCAGTTCCTGTCCCGCCTGAGGCGCTTCGAGGCCGGACACGACGAGCCGTCGCTCAAGCACTTCATGGAGGAATACCAGATGGAGCGCGACGCCGGCGAGGCCGGCTCCCTGGCTTTCGACGCCGACGCCGGCCCGGACATGGTGCGGATCATGACCGTTCATGCCGCCAAGGGCCTGGAGTTCACCTACGTTTTCGTCGTCGACCTGGCCGACAAGCGCTTCCCGGCCGTCGACCGGGGCGGGGAGATCGAACTGCCCGACGCTTTGACCAAGGAGATCGTCCCCGAGGGCGACATCCACCTGGAGGAGGAGCGCCGCCTGTTCTACGTGGCCGTCACCCGGGCCAAGGACGGCCTGATCCTGACCTCGGCCGAGGACTACGGCGGCAAGACCAAGCGCAAGCCGTCGCGCTTCCTGGCCGAACTCGGCTTGTCCGCCGAGGAGACGACCGCCGAGGCCGCGGCGCTGCCGGCCGCGCCGGTCGAACCGGCGGTCACGAAACCGGTCTACGACCTGCCCGACCACTTCAGCTTCACCCAGCTCGCCGCCTACGACAGCTGCCCGCTCCAGTACAAGTTCGCGCACGTCCTGAAGATCCCGGTCTTCGGCCGGCCGCAGTTCAGTTTCGGCAAGACCATGCACTCGACCCTGGAGAAATTCATGGCCGAGTACGCCAAACGGCGCGGCACGGTCCAGCCGTCGCTGTTCGGTTCGGCACCCGCGGCCGCCGGAACGCTGCCGGTCAGCCGCGAGGAACTGGTGAAGATGTACGAGGAGTCCTGGCAGGACGACTGGTATCCGGACCGGCCGACCAAGGACAAGTACCGTCAGAAGGGCAAGGAGATACTGACCCTGTTCTACGACCAGCTGGCGGCCGAGCCGGCCGAACCGCTGCTGCTCGAGAAGGACTTCAAGATCCGGGTCGGGTCCTACTGGCTCAAGGGCAAGATCGACCGCATCGACCGCGCCGGCGCCGACGTGGAGATCCTCGATTACAAGACCGGCAAGGCCAAGGAAGACGCCAAGCTCCGGCCGGAGGACAAACGCCAGCTGCTCCTGTACCAACTGGCCGCCGGCGCCATGGGCCTGAAGCCGGCCAAACTGACGTACTACTATCTGGATGACGGATCGAAGATATCGTTCCTGGGCAAGCCCGAGGACCTGGAAAAATTCGAGACCGAAACCGAGGCCCAGATCGAGAGCATCCGGTCCGGCAGCTTCGAGCCGACGCCGGGCCGGCAATGCGAGTTCTGCGATTTCCGCGGCATCTGCGAATTCCGCAGCTGATAAAAATAGGAAACCACCGATATGTGGCAGCCACTGGGCAAGATCATCAAGGACTCCACCCGCCGTTCGCCCGAGGGCGTCCAGCGCCGGATCGAGGCCGCGGTCCTGAACGAGGCGCGCATCGCGCTTCGCGAGGTCTTCGGGCCGGAGCGGGCGTCGCGCCTGCGGCCGGGTTCCTTCAGCGACGGCGTCCTCCGGATCGTCTGCCCCGACCGGGAACAAGCCCGCGAGACGGCCCGCTGCCGCCCCGAACTGCTGCGGCGGCTCAACGCCGAACCGGCCCCGGCCCGGGTCCGCGCCGTGACCGTCGTTTCCTGAAGCGCTGCGGGTGGGGCGCCGCGCGGCGGTCTGATATACTCGCTGTGTTATGACGCTGCGGCAATATTTGGCGCTGATGCTCGCCGGGACTGCCTTGTCCTGGACCGCCGTCGGCCTGATCGTCACCTCCGTCGATCCGACCGACACCCAGCCGGTCATCTTCGCGATCTTCTACGCCAGCCTCGGCCTGGCCCTCGTCGGGACCTTTTCCACGGTCGGATTCATCCTCCGGAACCGTCTGCTCAGCCGCGATTCGGTCATGTCCCGGCAGGTCGCGGTGTCCTTCCGGCAATCGGTGCTGCTCACGGTCCTGGTCATCGCCGCGCTCATCATGCAGAGCCGGTCGCTGCTCACCTGGCTGAACGCCGGCCTGCTGGTCGGCACGATCACCCTGCTCGAATTCTTCTTCATTTCGACCAAGATCAAGCGCTGAATGCCGGCCGAAGGAGGGGGAGGGTCGTTTAAGCGGGCCGCAAGGCCCTTTTTCGTTTAAAATGCCCTTGCCACAACGATGGGGACGCGTTATACTCTCCGGCGATCAGGAGGCGGGCTAAATCGGTAATGAACAATAAAGATGTTCAATAATTTCATCGGCAAATTTTCCTCGGCGCTGGGCATCGATCTGGGCACGGCCAACACCCTGGTTTTCTGCAAGGACAAGGGGATCGTCATCAACGAGCCGTCCGTGGTCGCCCTGAATACCCGCTCCGGGCAGATCCTGGCCGTCGGCAACTCCGCCAAGGAGATGATCGGCAAGACGCCCGCCCACATCGCCACCGTGCGCCCGCTGGTCGCTGGCATCATGTCCGATTTCGAGGTGACCGAGAAGATGCTGCGCTTCTTCATCGAGAAGATCCACAAGGATTCGTTCCTGTTCCTGCCCCGGCCGCGCGTCATCATCGGCGTGCCGCTCGACCTGACCGAGGTCGAACGCAAGGCCGTCGAGGATGCCGCGCTGAACGCCGGCGCCAAGGACGTCTTCCTGGTCGAGGAACCGATGGCCGCGGCCAGCGGCGCCCGGCTGCCGATCACCGAACCGGTCGGCAACATGGTCG
>JBAIWZ010000078.1:0-1625 GCA_037916955.1 Acutalibacteraceae bacterium
GGCGGAGTTGGCGGACTCCTCCTGGAATACCGCCTTGTCCACGAGCATGCCCGGCTGGAAGTAGTCCACGCCGCCGGCGTCCTCGACCAGCACCTTCGGATGCCAGACGAACGGGACGTAGCTGACCAGGCACCAGATCGCGACCGGCAGCAGGAACGAGCCGATTCCGAGGAACGTACGGCTCCGCGCGCCCAGTTCCGCGCGCGCCGCGAACCATCTTGCCGTCTTCGCCATTCCTAATTCTCCGTTGCGATCGGTGCCCGGCCGCCTCACTTGGCCGCGTTGGTGAACGACGCGTCGATGTAGCTGCCGACGTCCTGCGGCGCCTTGTACACGGCGTTGGCGACGTTGAAGTCGTCGGCGATCTTCGACGAGCCATGGAGGGAGTTGAAGCCCGGGCCCTTGAGGTAGACCTTGCGTCCCTCGGCCAGCGACAGCAGCCGGGTGCCCTTGAGCAGCGGCAGGTAGGCCTCGGGCGCGAGGCCGACGCGGGCCGCCATGATCTTCACGGCGTCGGGCTGGGTCTTCGGATCCTCGATGTAATGGACGACCCGGTCCCAGACCTTGACGACCTTCTGCCACTCGGCGCGGCGCGACGCCGCGCTGGCCGGAGCCACGGCGAGCACGTCGTAGATCAGCCCGGGCTCGTCGGCGGAGGTGTAGATCGGCCGCGAGCCGGGCACGGCCTTCATCGACTGGCCCGAGACCGGCTGCCAGGCGCCGATGGCGGCGATGTCGCCGGAGGTGATCATTTGCGGCATCTCGTTGGTCTTGGCATTGACCAGGGTCACGTCGGACTCCTTCATGCCCGCCTTCTTGAGGCCGTTGAGGAGCAGCAGGTGCTCGACCAGGCCGGTCTCCACCGACACCTTCCTGCCCTTGAGGTCCTTGAGGCTCTTGATGCCGGGCTTGGCGACGATCATGTCGTTGCCGTTGGAGTAGTCGGTGATCATGATCATCGAGCTCTTGGCGCCGCCGGCTCCGGTGACCAGGGCGTCGCCGTTGGTCATCAGCACGGCGTCGATCTTGCCGGCGGAGAAGGCGTCCATCGAGGCCGAGTAGTCGAACCAGACGAAGTCCGCGGCGACGCCGGCTTCCTTGAACCAGCCCTTGTCGATGGCCACCTGCCAGGCCACCCAGCCCGGCCAGTCGCTGTAGCCGATCTTCAGGGGCGGCGCGGCGTCGACCGTCGCGGAGCCGAGCAGCGCGGCGGCGGGGATCATCAGGCGGGCGAGCCAACGCTTCATGGTGGCGCCGGATTTCTTCAGGTTCATCGTGACTCCTTCAGGGTTGGGGTGTTATTACGAGCGTGCAAAAAAGTATTACGAGCGAAGCTATGCAGAATCAGTGCCAGGGACCGCGAATTCCGGCAGGCCATTGACGCACCGGGACATTCCGGTGTCGCCGGGCGATGGGCGGAGGGTCGCGTCCATGCCGATCGGCATCGTTCAGGTGCGCTGCCGCACCAAGTTGGCGTCGGCGGCGAGCCAGGCGCGCCATCCGCCCCAGGCGGTGATGTCGCGGGCCGCTGCCAGCCCCGCCGCCTCGCACAGGAAACCCGGCACCGCCGTGCCGTCCGCCAGGTGGATCGTCCCGATGGACAGGGGCGCGGGAATTCCGGCGAC
>JBAIWZ010000079.1:0-6279 GCA_037916955.1 Acutalibacteraceae bacterium
CTGGGCGATCCAGGGGACGGTGATCGAGGTTACGGTGCCGCCGATCTCTTTGCTGGTGGCGTTGGTGAACTCCAGGAGGGGGATGTTGATCATGAGCGGCGGCGGCTTCGGACCCTGCTTGACCGCGTCGGAGTTGGATCCCGGGGTGACGCCGACTTCAGGCTGCGGGATCGTCAGATTTTGGGCCGCGGCCGGCGCCGGCTGCGTCACGACGATGAGGGCGGAGAGCAGGCCGGCTGCCGTCAGCAGCCGGAAACCGAGCGGCGCCCGGCGTCCGGAGCGGGCGCGCCAAAGGACCAGCGCCGGTTTCCGCGCCGTCAGGATGCCGTCCGATCGTTTGGCTGCGGGCCCGGTCGGGAAGTTCATAGTGATTTCGGCAAGTTCAGCGTCAGGTCGACGCCGGTCAGGCCGGTATCCTCGTTGGTGTAGATGTCGATAGAGCTGCGCGGGCCGGGAGCGATCACGCCATTCACGGGATAGTCGAAGAAGATCGATTCCGTGTCGTCAGGATTCAGCACATCCTCGGGCTGCCAGCCCTTGGTGGTCAATTGCTGGAGATAAAATCCGGCGACCGCGGCGGGATCGGCCGAGGTCGTCCAGGAGATCGTGTAGGTGTTCAGCGGCCCGTCGATCTTGTGAAAGGTCGAGCTGATGCTCAGGCCGGCCATCACCGGGAAGTCCGCCGGAAATTGCTGCGGCAGGGCGGTCGGGTGCTGGTCGTAGGTGATCTGGGCGTCGGGGTTCGCCGACCAGGTGACGCCGCCGACGACCTTGGTTCCGACGGGCTTCGTGAACAGATTCAGCACCAGCACCGCCGTGCCGATGACGATGGTCACGATGGGCAGGCCGATGGCCAGGATCCAGCGGCCGGACCGCCGTTTCGGTTCGGCGGCCGTGCCGGACGAGCCGGTCGGCTGGCTTGATTCGGGTAAGGTGTCGGTCGGCATAATGGTGAAAGGGAAGTTTTATGCGGCTGTCCGGCTGGCGCTCATTGTCCCAGCTGATAGCTCATGTTGTTGCAATCCGCTGTCGTGATGGTACCGGCCTTGAGCGCCGAGTCCCAGGCGTAACAGTTGGCCGGCTGGCCGACGGTCGGAATGCCCTTGCATTTGTTGTAGGCCTTCAGCTTGGCGCAGGCCGAGCCCCGGGCGGCGCAGCCGCTGCCGTTGTACCGGTAGAAGCCGCAGTAGATATCGCTGCCGCACCGTCCGGCGATCTCCTTGTAGACCGCGACGGTGGCTTCCATGGTTGTCGTCGGGTTCAGCAGGTCGGCAATGTCGTAGCATTTCGAGCCGGCCTTCCGTCCCGGCTTGCCGTTGGGGCAGGTGTTGCCGACGGTCGTGGCGCCTTTGGAGCGCAACAGCGTGACCTGGCCCAGGCCGATGCCGTGCGTGAACCGCAGGTCCAGGCCGAAATCCGGCCGGCTGGGGTCCAGGGCGTTTTTCGACGCGTCGTCGTCGATGAAGTTGTTGTTGTAGACCAGGTTCATGTAGGCCGAGCCTTTCTTTTTGCCGGTGCCGATGTAGTTCTCGAAGGTCACCCCTTTGTAGGTCTTGCCGCTCGAGATGAACTGGCAGCGAGCGCCGATCGAGCAGCCTTTCCAGGCCACGTTCTCGTCGTGGCCGATGGCGCGGGGATTGCCGCCCGATTCCTTGCCGACGATGGTCTTGAACAGGCAGTTGTCGCCGTTGAAGCTGGCCGCCGCGTTCGTCTCCAGCTGGTTGACGTCAGCCGCCGTCGGGACCGGCGAATTCGTGATCTGGGTGTACTGCACGGCCGGCACGTAGGTCATGCCGGCGAACTTTTCCCGATCCAGCATGTCGACGGACAGTACCCCGAACTGGACCAGGTCGGGATTGAGCGCGTTCAGGAGCAGATACGCGCCCAGGGTCAGGGCCAGTCCGGTGACCGCGTCCGTTATCCGTTCCTTGCCCCGGCTGACCTTGCCGGCATCGCCGCCGGCCGACAGGTATTGGAAACCGCCGATCATCATCATCACCGCCGCCAGCACGCCGACAATGGCGACCATCCAGCTGTAGAGGCCGCTGAGGTACTGGACGATCCAGGGGATATCGACCTTCTTCATCGCCGTGTCGTCGCTGCTCGTTACGATGGCCTCGGAGAGCTGGAGCTGGGGGATCGGTACCTGAAGCGCCGGCGCGGGCAGCTTTTCGATGGAACCGGACGCGGGCGCGGTGCCGGGTTTGACGCTGGCGCAGGTGCAGGTGATGTCCGGGTCGCAGCGGCAGACGCCGTCCTGCGGGCAGTTCTTGGAGCACTCTCCGGCGTCGCAGGCACAGCCCATGATGACGACGTCCTTGCCCGTGGAGCTGTCGATGCAGGTGCAGCCGGTCACGCCCTGGGCGTGGGCCGTGACCGCGATCGAGGCGGCGGATAACGCAATGATCGCTCCGCAGAGGAGCGCGGCGAAACGATTGCGGCGGTCGTCGGTCATCATATGGCTTGGGGAGCCGGCCGTCGTCGGCCGGGCGCAACGAGTCTGTTATCTGCGGCCGCGCTCGCGGCCTGTGATCAGGGGTGGATGTACCAGGCGGCCCGGAAGCCCCCGTAGAGCCACTTGGTAGGCACCGACTTCGGGTAGACGCTGGTCGGCTGGGGGTTGTCGCAGTTGTCGTCCGTGTAGGGTTTCCAGTCCGGATGGCCCGGGTCGTTGACGATGACGTTGCCGGAGCCGTCCATGCCGGCGAAGACGATATAATGTCCGCCGCAGGTGAACATGCTCGGTTTGCCGTAGAGGGCGACGATCGGCTTGCCCTGCCTGAGCAGGGAAAGGGCCTTGGAGAGGGTCACCTGTTCCCCCTTGAGTCCGTAGGTCCCGACGGTGCTGGCGCTGGTGAAGAAAGCGCCGGCCGTGCCGCTGCAGCTCTTGCAGCCGTTCGAGCAGGTGCGCATGTTGTTGTTCGTGGCCAGCTCGGCCATGGCCGGCGGCAGCGTCGACGGCGTGATCTCGGGGTGGTAATAACCCACGACCATGGCGGCCGAAGTGACGCCGCAGCCGCTCGAGGCGATGGTGTAGGGTTTCTTGCCGGCGTTGCCCTGGGTGATGCATTTCGGCGAGTTGGAGTTGATGTACCCGACGTTCTTGAAGTCGTATTGCTTCAGGCTGGGAACGGAGCTTCCCTGGGTCGGGGGCGTCTTGGTCCCGGCCGGGTTGGACTGGGCCGTCGCCGCCGTCGGCGTCGATTCGTCGACCAGGTACTCCGGCGTCTCGTTGGCCACGAAGACGGTCTGTTCGACCTTCGGCACCAGCAGGACGCTTCCCGCGGTCAGGGTGGGATTGATGGCGTACAGGAGCAGATACGAACCGAACACCAGGACGAGCCCGAGGACGGCGTCCGATATCCTCGACTTGGCCCTGGAGACCTTGCTCGGGTCGCCGCCGGCCGTGAGATACTGGAGCCCGCCGATCATCATCATCACGGCCGCGAGCACTGCGGCGATGGAGACGGCGTAATTGTAGGCGCCGCCGACGTACTGGGCGATCCAGGGGACGTCAATGAACTTGACGTCGTTGACGACGGCCGCGACCGTGGCGTTGGTCAGGGTCTCGAAAGGGACGCTGATCTGGGTGGACGGTGGAGCGGCTACGGAGGAACCGACGCCGGCCGCCGCGTTGACGTCCTGGCTGACGGTGATCTCGGGGGTCGGGATGTTCAGCGGCGGATTGGTCTGGGCCTGGGCCCAGACCGGGCTGGTGAACGCCAAGACCGTCGGCAGGAGAGCGGCCGCCATGACGAAGATCGCCAGTCTGCGTTCCAGTGTCCTCATAACTCGCTCAAAACTCACTTGGCCGGCTGTCCCGGTGCGGCCGGCGCGGGTGCCGCGCCGTTGACGGGGCCGGTTTCCACCGGCTGCTGGACGGCGGCGGCCTGGGCTGCCGCCAGTTCGCTGGCGACCACGTTGCGCAGGAGGTCGTAGTCCAGGGCGCCGGAAACGCGCCGGCCGTTGACGAACGAGTAAGGCGTGCCGTCGATCCGCAGCCGCTGGCCCTCCTCGAGGTCGCGGTCGACGATGGGCTGGGGCGTCTGGTCGGTCAGGCATTGCGTGAATTCGTTCTGGTCCAGGCCGAGCTGGGTGGCGAAGATCGGATACGACGTCTCGTTGATCGACGCCTGGTTGGCGAACAGCAGATCGTGATATTCCCAGAAGGCGTTCTGGTAGCCGGCGCAGCGGGCGGCGATGGCGGCCCGGTAGGCCGGGGAACCGGTCCCGGTGAAGGGAAAATCCTTCCAGACCAGCCGGACCTGGCCGGGAAAATCCTTGATCAGGGTTTTGAGCGTGCCGTCGAAAGCGACGCAGGCGGCGCAGAGGAAGTCGCCGAATTCGACGATGGTGACCTTGGCGTCGCGCGGCCCGAGCGACGGATTGCCGAAGTCCACCGTCGGCCGTTCGAGCGGCGTCGCCGTCGCGCTGTTGGTGTCCTCGCCCGGCAGGGGGGCGTTGATCGGCGGGATCGAGGAAATGCCGAAGATGACCAGGAGGAGCGTCCCGACCAGCACGGTCACCGCGAGGAACATCGGGGATTTTTCCATAATCTTGTCCGGAGGTTTATTTCAGCTGGATCTTGTTGATCAGCCCGCCGGATTTGTCCGTGAAATAGAGGTTCTTGCGGTCGGGCGTCAGCATGATCTTGCCGACGGTGTGGTCGCCCTCCGGCGTCGCGATCTTGGTCTGGAGGCCGGTGTTCAGGTCGATCTTGAAGATGTCGTCCGGCGTCTGGTCGGCGAGCGTGGGCTGCAGGCCGGCGCCGGTGTCGAGCGACCGGGGCACGGCGCAGTAGACCACGTTCTCGCTGTCGAAGGTGCACTTGTCGGCCCAGGTGTTGATGTTCAGGCTGCGGCGGTTCTTGCCGATGTCGTTGCCCTGGGCGTCGACGATCCAAAGCTGCGGCTTGTAGTCCGAGCCGGAGGAGGCGGCGCTGTAGAGCAGCTGCTGGCCGCTGGGCGACCACTCGGGGCGGAAGTCCAGCCCCTCGACGATCATGGATTTGAAGTTTTCCTGGTTCTGGCCGATGAAATAGATCTCGCGGCCGTCGGTGCCGTAAGGTTCGCCGGTCTGGGAGAAAGCCACGACCTGGCTGGTGGGGGACCAGGAAACGGTGACCTTGTCGGCGTTGTCGCCCAGTTCCTGCACGGGCCGCGCCCCCGAGCCGTCCGGATTGGACACGACCAGGAACCGGTTGCTGACGTCCAGACCGATGCTCTTTGCGACGATCTTGTCGCCGGCGCTGTCGAAATTGAATTCCGACCAGTGCTTCGGCAGGGTCACCTGACGGCCGTTCGTGAAGTCGTAGTAGATCTTGGACCCGTCGGGATACTCGAGGATGGCCTTGTCGCCGCGGGGGTTGAAGGTGGCGTTGCTGACGTTGTAGAACTGCTTGCCGGAAAGAAGCGTGGTCGAGCCGTCGGGATTGATCTTGTAGAATTTGCCCTGGCTGCTGTCGTAATAGTTGAGGCTGCCGCTCGAGCTCATCGTCGCGCCAACGGTGACGTCGGTCACCACCGGCTGGACCTGGGTGACGCCGCCCTGGGCGATGGGGCTGACGACGGTCGGCAGCGTGGTCGGCGCGACCACGGCCGGCGTCGGCGGCGCGCCGGTCGGCGCGACCGGCAGTCCCGTGACCGGCGCGTTCACCGGCGGCGCGTTCACCGGCGGCGGCGTGATCGCGGCGCGGAAAAAGAAGTAGTAGATGGCGAAGCCGATGCCGACGCTCACCAGGATGAAAAGGATGAGGATGAGAATTTGTTTGCGGTCCATAAACGGGCGATTAGTGATGAGGCCTCATTGGATACCCAGGAAAGATTTTATGCCCTGCCAGGCGGCGATCGCCGCCACCGCGGTCCAGCAGATCGGATTGACGACGCAGGCGGAGACGGCCATCGCCACCAGGGCGACCAGAACGATCAGGGGGACGAAGAAATCCACGAACATCATGTAGATCTTTTCCCAGGCCTTCATCGGCACCGTGTAGGGTTTGTTGCACAGGGCCAGGAACCAATAGACGTTGAGGCCGAGGAAGGTGATCAGGGTGTAGTCGGTCCAGACCTCGGCGTAGGCCGGCAGGATCACGCGGCTCTTGAACTGTTTGGCCGCTTCCTGCAGTCCGGCTTGGGCGCCGCCGCTGGCGCCGCCCTTGGCCATGCCCATGACGCCGCCCATGACCCCGCCTCCGGCGCCTCCGCCGGTGTAAGACCCGGCGATGTCCTTGGCCGCAGAGGCGGCCAGGCGCAGCGGCGCCGAGGCCGCGCGTCCCGCGGA
>JBAIWZ010000080.1:0-3088 GCA_037916955.1 Acutalibacteraceae bacterium
GTCTGCCTCAGCGGGACCTGCGGTGATCCGCAGCCCGTGAACGGCGGCTGTGCCGAGGACGCCGACTGTCAGGCCGGCCTCGTCTGCAAGGACGGGACCTGTCAGACGCCGGTCATCGTCGTGCCCCCGTGCACTGTCGACACCGACTGCGCCGCGGGCAAGGTCTGCCTCAGCGGGACCTGCGGTGATCCGCAGCCCGTGAACGGCGGCTGTGCCGAGGACGCCGACTGTCAGGCCGGCCTCGTCTGCCAAGGCGGGGTCTGCCAGCAACCGGTCGTTCCTCCGGCCTGCACGCTCGACACGGACTGCGCCGTCGGCCAGGTCTGCCTGAGCGGTGCTTGCGGCGATCCGCAGCCCTCGGGCGGCGGCTGCGCCGAGGATGCCGACTGCCAGGCCGGACTGGTCTGCGTGAGCGGGGTCTGCCAGCAAGGCGGGATCACTCCCGAGTGCCTGGTCGACACCGACTGCGCGGCCGGCAAGGTCTGCGCCAGGAACGTCTGCGTCGATCCGCAGCCGTCCGGAGGGACCTGCGACACGAACGCCGACTGCCAGGCCGGACTGGTCTGCATCAACAGCGTCTGCCAGGCGCCGCCGACCGGCTGCACCGTCGATGCCGATTGCGCGACCGGGCTGATCTGCTGGCAGGGCCAGTGCCTGATCAACAGCGACGACGGCAACGACCAGACCTGCGTCCCCGGCGAGGTGTACATCTGTCACATCCCGCCCGGCGATCCGACCGCGGCCCTGACCAAGTGCGTCGGCTACTACGCGGCCAAGACGCACCTGGCCCTCCACGGCGACAACTACGGCGAGTGCCGCTGACCCGCAGCGAACGCTGCCGGTGACACCCGCCGTTGCGGCGATCCGTGACCCGACCCCATCCGCCTGGATGGGGTCTTTTTTATGCCGCCGAGATCACGCGGGACGCTCCGCGGCCCTATGAGACCAGGGAATTTTTTGGTATAATAACCTCGGCTTATCCAAGTTAACGCACATAGGCGTATGCGTAGACGTTTCCTAATTAAGAGCGCTCTCGCGACCGCGGCCATGATATTGCCGCTTTTTTTGTCTGTCGGGCCCGCTCAAGCCGCCGTTACGGCCCGTGATGTCCTGATCAAGGCCCCGGGCGCGTCGTCGGCAGTATATTATCTGGCGCAAGACGGCAAGCGCTACGTGTTCCCGAACCAGAAGACCTTCGCCACCTGGTTCTCGGATTTCGGCGGCGTCATGCAGGTCTCGGCGGCGGACCTCATGTCCTTCCCGCTCGGGGGCAACGTGACCTACCGTCCGGGCATCAAGATGGTCAAGATCACCACCGACCCCAAGGTTTACGCGGTGGCGGCCGGCGGGGATCTCCGCTGGATCACCAGCGAAGCGGTCGCCGTGGCGCTCTACGGCACCGACTGGAACCAGAAGATCGACGACGTGCCGGACGCGTTCTTCGTGAACTATCACGTCGGGACGCCGGTCTACGTCGCGTCGGATTTCAGCCCGCAGACCGAGGCGGCCGACAACGACACGATCAACAGCGATAAGCACCTGCCCCACGCCCTGCATTCC
Source organism: Acutalibacteraceae bacterium (assembly GCA_037916955.1). Lineage (GTDB taxonomy): Bacteria > Patescibacteriota > Patescibacteriia > SG8-24 > SG8-24 > JBAIWZ01. Next base: position 1,561 of record JBAIWZ010000080.1, read on the forward strand.
AAGAAAGCGGACACCAAGCCGGAGATCCCGGGATACCCGCTGCCGCACACGGCTTGCGCCTGGCGCTGCACTGATTGGACGGCCTGCGTCGGCGGGACCGTGACCCAGACGCGCACCTGCTCCCAGGGGAGCGAGTGCATGGGCATCGGCGCTCCGAAGCCGCAGGAGACCCAGTCGTGCGCCATGACCACGCCGGGCACCCCGCAGCCGCCGGTCTTCCAGCTGGACAGCGATTCGGCGGCCGGGACCGTCATCGGCAATTCGGATTCCGTCCTGGCCAAGTTCCGCCTCTTCGCGGCGGATGAGGACCTCCGGCTGACCAAAGCAAGCTTCACCGTCGCGACCGCGGGCGCCGTCAAGACGCTCACTCTCTATGACGGCGCGGCGCTCGTCGGCGGCCCGGTCTCCGTCAGCGCCACCGGCGACGCCTTCTTCACCGGCCTCAACTTCGTCGTCCCGCGCAACGGCTACCGGGACCTGACGGTGCGCGGCGTCATCAACGCGGTCGGTCCGTCCGGCACGCCTTCGGGCAGCAACGCCAAGGTGACGCTGAAGACCTCCGCCGGCGCCTACGTCTTCGAGATGGACGGCGTCTCGGCCGGCTCCAGCACGCTCATCACGGCCATTCCCGGAGGCGACATCTCCGGCAACGACAAGATCGTGCGCAAGACCGTCGCCACGGTCAGCCTGACGACCCTGCCGACCACGGTGCTCGCGGCTGGCACGCAGGTCGCCATGCGCCTGATCGTCGCGGCCGATGCCGCCGGCGACGTCAGCCTCAAGGCGCTGACGGTGGACATGCAGAAAGCGGCCGAACTCGACATCACCTCTTCGGGCGATGTTTCGCACGCCACGGTGCGCGCGGTCGGCGGCTCGGCCAACCTGGCCGGCCACTCCTCGGCGAGTGCCGGCTGCGCGGGCGCGGCGGGCACGGCCTGTCAGCTGCGCACCGTCCTCGACAGCGAGGAGGTCATCGCGGCCGGGACGTCCAAGACCTATGATGTCCTCGTGAACGTCAACGGCACGGTGGCCGTGGGCGATTCGATGAGTTCCCACCTGAACGGGGATGACGCTCTCCTGACGGGGGCGCTCTCGACCGGCACCCTGGCCGACCAGGTCAAGGTGAACGCGACCGACGTCGACTTCGCCTGGTCAGACAACTCGGCGCTCCCGCACAGCGCGACGGTCGGCTCGAGTTCGTCCGATTGGGCCAGCGGCAAGTACGTGAAGGTCCTGCCGACCGACACGCAGACGCTGGTCAAATAACGTCCGAACCGGAAAACGCCGGCCCGTCCTGGGCCGGCGTTTTGGTCATGCGGAATCGGACCTTCAGGCCAGCCGCGTCAGCGCCTTGGCCATGTCGATGCCTTTGCCGAGCACCGGCTTGAACAGGTCGCCAAGGCGGCGGATCCGTTTCGGCACGGTCCTGATGGTGAAGTCGGCCGGGTCCAGCCCGCGCCTGACCTCTTTCCAGGCGAGCGGCGTCGAGACGGTGGCGCCGGGACGCGGCCGGACGCAGTACGCGGCG
>JBAIWZ010000081.1:0-1912 GCA_037916955.1 Acutalibacteraceae bacterium
CGCCTTTGGCTTTGACGAGTTTGGCGATCTCGGCGATCGGCTCGATCGTGCCGATCTCGTTGCTGGCGTGGGTCAGCGTGACCAGGGTGGTCTCCGGCGTGATGGCCGCCGCCACCGCCGCCGGGTCGATCAGGCCGTCCCGGCCGACCGGCAGGTAAGTGACCCGGTAACCCTCTTTTTCCAGCGCCTGCAGCGTGTAGAGGACGGAAAAGTGCTCGATCGCCGACGAAATGAGATGTTTGCCTTTTTTCTCCTGGGCTTTGGCCAGGCCGCGCACCGCCCAGTTGTTGGCTTCGGTGCCGCAGGAAGTGAAGTAGATCTCGGCCGGCTGGGCGCCGATCAGCGCGGCGACCTGGCCGCGCGCCGTCTCGATCGCCGCCAGCGTGGCCGCGCCGTAATCGTGCGGGCTTAAAGGATTGCCGAACGTGCCGCGCAGGTGGGGGTCCAGGGCGTCGGCCACGCGCGGATCGACCGGCGTGTTGGCCATGTGGTCGAAATAGACGGAGCGTTTTTCCGCCTGGTTATTCAACGACCACCAGCTTTCCGGTCATCCCCAGATGACCGAGACCGCAAAAGACCGAGCAGTGAAAAGGGAACGTCCCGGCCTTGTCGGGCACAAAATCGATCGTGGCGATCTCGCCTTTTTTGATCTGGCGGTCGATCTTGAAAGCGGGCAGGGAGAAACCGTGGGTCACGTCGGTGCTGGTCAAATATAAGCGGAGCGGCTGGCCTTTACGGACGACGAGCTGAGCGGGATAATAGGTAAATTGCATGGCGATGACCGAAACTTCCTGCGTGGGCAACTGGGCCAAGGCCGATGAAGCGAATCCAAAGAACAAACAGACGCTTAAGAAAATCATCATGTTTTTCATGCGCCACCTCCAATTCGCCAACATTATAGCAAACGTTTTCCGGCAGGCAAGCTATTTCGCCAGCCGGTCGGCCAGCGTCCAGTAGGGATCGACCTTGGGGTGCTCCAGCGACCGCTCGCGGCCCGCTGCCACGATCCTGATCCCCTGCTCCATTTTCGTCACTTCGCCAACCACGGCGCTTAAGATACCCGCCTGTTTGAAGGCGGCAGTCAGCCGGTCGGCCTCGGCCTGGTCGACGATGGCCAGCAACGTCCCTTCACTGATCGCCACGAATGGGTCAAAAGCGAATAGTTCCGCCGTCTTTTTGATCACCGGCTGGACCGGGATAAGGTCCTGTTCGATCCGCAGGCCGTAGCCCCCCGCCCGCGCCATCTCGTAGAGCCCGCCCCAGATGCCGCATTCGGTGGCGTCGTGCATCACCCGGACGCCGGGGAATTGCCGGGCAATGGCGCAATCGTCCATGACCGACATCTGGTCAAAAACCCCGGCGGCCTCCTTTTGGAAAGACTGCCCGCCGGCCGCGCTGAATTTATCGGGAAAGAGGACGGCCAGCAGGCCGGTCGTCTCGATCGCGGGGCCTTTGGTGACGACGATCTTATCGCCGGGTTTGACCCGGTGAGGGCCGCGCAGCTCCGCTTCCGTGCCGACGGCGATCGAGGTCGCCCCGCCGACCATCGGATAGTTGCAGCCGGAGTAACGGGCGGTGTGACCGGTGATGACGCTGACGCCGTATTTCCTGGCTTCGGCGTCGACCGAGCGCCACAGCTCTTCCATCTGCGGCTCGGTCATTTCCGGCGGCAGGTTGAGGTCGACGGTCAGGTATTTCGGCTGGAGGCCGGAGACGGCCACATCGCTCATTATTATATGAAAGGCAAACCAGGCGGCGCGCGCAAACCCGAAAGCGGGGACGATAAAGAACGGATCGGTGGACATGGCCAGGCAGCGGCCGCCGACCCGCAGCACGCCGTAATCGACGCCGTGGCGCGGACCGATAATTATGTCTTGATCCTCGACCCCCAACCGGGGATAGATAACGCGGT
>JBAIWZ010000082.1:0-1688 GCA_037916955.1 Acutalibacteraceae bacterium
ATCCCCCTATTTTACACCGATTCCGCGTGCTGGGAAATGTCGAGGCCGACCAGCTCTTCGTTCTCGCTGACCCGCAGGCCGATCAAGAGATCGATCAGCGTCGCCAGGAGATAGGTCACGATGAACGAGAACCCGGCGGTGACCGCCACCGTCCCGATCTGGACCCAGAGCTGGGACGGGTTGCCCAGCAGCAGGCCGTTGGCGCCGGCCGGGTTGATCGCTTTGCTGGCAAAGATCCCGGTAGCGATGGAGCCCCAGACCCCGCCCATCCCGTGGCAGGCGAAGACATCGAGCGATTCGTCGATCCGCAGCTTCATGCGCAGGACGATCATGTAATAAGCGATCACCGAGGCGATCGCGCCGATCAGCATGGCAAAGAGGGGCGAAACGTAGCCGGCTCCCGGCGTCACCGCCGCCAGGCCGACGATCGCGCCGGTCGCGACACCCAGAACGCTCGGCCGCCGCTGCATCCAGCTCAGGACCATCCAGACAGCGGCTGCCGCGGCCGCCGCCGCGTTGGAAGTGACAAACGCGGTCGTCGCCAGCCCGTTGGCCCCCAGGGCCGAACCGCCGTTAAACCCGAACCAGCCGAACCAGAGGAGGACCGCGCCGAGCAGGACGAACGGGATGTTGCTCGGTTCCATATTGTCTTTGCCGTAACCGGCCCGCTTGCCGATGACAAGCGCGATCGCCAGGGCGGAAAAACCGGCCGTGATGTGGACGACCAGCCCGCCGGCAAAGTCGAGCGCCCCCATGGCTCTCAGCCAGCCGCCGGTCGACCAGACCCAGTGGGCCACCGGGTCATAAACGATCGTCGCCCAGATCAGCGAAAAAACCAGAAAGGACGAGAACCTGATCCGTTCGACAAACGCGCCGACGATCAAGGCCGGGGCAATGATGGCAAACGCCCCCTGGAAGATCATGAAGGCGAGGAACGGGATCGTGGCGGCGTAGGCGGCGTTCGGCAGCGAACCGACTCCGAGCAGACCGACCCAGTCGAGGCCGCCGATCATCCCGCGGATCGACGGGGCAAAAGCCAGCGTGAAGCCGATCAGGAACCACTGCAGGCTGATGACAATGAGGGCGGCAAAACACATCATGGCGGTGGAGAGGAGGTTCTTTTTCCTGACCATCCCGCCATAGAAGAGCCCCACTGCCGGGGTCATCAGTATGACTAGCGCGGTCGAAATTAGGACCCAGGCCGTATCGCCGGTATTGATCATGCGCAAGGCCAAGCAATCATTTTGCCACGCTCAAACCGCCGTTCCCGTCCGCCCAAAGATTACCTTTTTGTATATTACGGGGCGCTTTTCTACAATTTAGATGGCGCCGTGGCCCCGCTCTTTGGTCCTGATCCGGATCACTTCCTCGACCGGGGAGATAAAGATCTTGCCGTCGCCGACTTTGCCGGTCGAGCAGACCTCCAGGATGGTTTCCACCACCTGATCGGCCAAGCGGGCGGCCACCACCAGTTCCACCTTGATCTTGGGGATGAATTCGACCCGGTAGTCCCCCACCCGCCACTCGAGCGTGATCCCTTTTTGGGCGCCCCGCCCTTTGACCTCGGTGATCGTCATGGATGACAGCCCTTTGGCGTCGAGTGCCTCGCGCAGGTCGTCGAGCTTTTCGGACCGGATGATCGCTTCTATTTTTTTCATTGTCATTATCCCCCTATTTTACACCGATTA
>JBAIWZ010000083.1:0-1786 GCA_037916955.1 Acutalibacteraceae bacterium
GAAGCTCTGCAGGTTGTTGGCCAGGTTGAAGACGGCGATGCTGCCGGCGCCGATGGTCGAGGCCATGCCGGTGAGGATGAGCAGGTTGATCTGCGAAACGGCCAGGCCGGCGGTGCGCGGCACCATGAGTTTCCCGACGGTCATCACGCCCTCGTGCCGCGGGTCGGGGTTGAAGCGGAACTTGAAGCCCATGGCCTGGCAGGCCAAGAGCTGCGCCAGGAAATGGAAGAAGGCGCCGATGACCACGCCCATGGCCACGCCGCGGATGCCGTAGCGCGGCGCCAGCGCCAGGATGCCGATGATGATGCCGACGTTGTAGGCGATCGGCGCGAAGGCGTAGACGAAGAAGCGGCGGTAGGTCTGGAGGATGCCGCCGAGCACGCCGGAGAGCCCGAGCAGGACCGGCGACAGGAACATCACGCGGGTGAGCGACACGGTCTGCGCCATCTGGCCCGGCGTGAAGCCCGGCGTCATGGCCGGCACGAAATACTGCGCGGTCAGGACGCCGACGAGCGACAGGCCGGCGAGGATCAGGCCGATGATGGTGAGCACCCGCGAGGCCAGATCCCAGGCCCGGTCGTCGTTCTTGGCGTCGTCGACGGCGGCGTTGGCCACGTAGGCGGTGAAGACCGGGATGAAGCCGGCGCTGATGGCGCCGAAGACGAACAGGTTGTAGATGAAGTCGGGAGCGCGGAAGGCGGCGTAGTAGGCGTCGAGTTCCGGTCCGGCCCCGAAGGCGCCGGAAAGGAGCCGGTCGCGGACGACGCCGGCGAGGCGGCTCAACATCGAAGCCAGGCCGAGGATGAAGGCTGCCGAGGCGACGGTTTTCGATCTGGCGTTGAGCCAGCGTCTTACCATATATAAAATTCGCGGCCGGTCGTCCGGCTGGCTGAGCGAATATTAGGGGAAAAATAAGCTTCTGGCAAGGTGCCGGCCGGCAAAAACAAAAGCCCGCCGGTCGCGGCGGGCTTTGGCTGTGTTTGGCCTAAATTCTCAGCTTCCCTTTCGTCTCCTTGGCGATCATCAGCTCCTCGTTGGTCGGCACGACCAGGACCTTGGGATGGCCGGGCAGGACGATCATCTTCATGACCGTGTCGCGGACGAGCTGGCTGCGCTCCCCCACCCCGGCGGTGAAGATCACCGCGTCCGCGCCGCCCATGATGGTCGCGTACGATCCGACGTAACGGGCCACGTCGTAGCAGAACATCTCGAAGGCCAGCTTGGCGCGACGGCGGATATCCGCCGTGATCTTGTCCTTCAGCTTGTAACCCGGGACCTTGTAGCCGGCGGCGACCAGCACGTCGCGCAGGTCCTTGTAGCCGCTGACCCCGAGCAGTCCGGACTTCTTGTTCATGATGTCGTCGACCTGCTGTTCGGTCAGGCCGAAGGTCCGCATCATGTACAGCGGAATGGCCGGATCGATGTCGCCGCAGCGCGTGGACATGGTCAGGCCCTCGAGCGGCGTGAAGCCCATGGTCGTTTCCACGGCCTTGCCGTACTTCACGGCCGTGACCGACGATCCGCTGCCGAGGTGGCAGGAGACCAGCCGCAGCTTGCCGTAGGGTTTCTTCAGGATCCGAGCCGCCTGCTCGGTGACGTAGCGGTGCGAGATGCCGTGGAAGCCGTACTTGCGGATCTTGTACTTGGCGTAGTACTTCCAGGGCAAAGCGTACATGAACGCGTAATCCGGGATGGTCCGGTAGAAAGCGGTGTCGAAGACGGCGACGTTCCTGGCCCAGGGCATGAGCGCCCGGCAGGAATCGATGCCCGCCAGGTTGGCCGGGTT
>JBAIWZ010000084.1:0-3262 GCA_037916955.1 Acutalibacteraceae bacterium
CGTAGCCTTCCCGCTCGCGGTGCGGGATGTAACTCGTGATGAGGGCGGGGTCGGCGCCCAGCTTCCGGGCGACGGCCCGAAAGGTCGAGACCAGGGTGACCGCGCCGGTGACTCCGTCCGCGTCGTAGTCGCTGTAAACGACGATGGGTTCCCGGGCTTCGAGCGCCTGCCAGACGCGGCCGCAGGCTTTTTCCATGTCGCGGAACAAAAAAGGATCGTGAAGATCCTGTCCGTAGTCCGGCAGCAGGAATTCGTCGACCTGTTCCTGGGTCGCGAGTCCCCGGTTCCAAAGCAGCCGCACGGCCACGGCCGGCAGCTCGGGAAAGCGGCTGAACATCTCCGGCGGCGGGTCGGAAGCCAGCCGCCAACGCATCTTGCTCATGTCAAAAATTTCCGCGCCGCCGCCGGGACGGCGCCTGGGGCGCGGTGAAGCCGCCGTTATTTATTGAAGACCGATCCGTAGGTCGCGAAGATCATGGCGAAGGTCGCCAGCGCGGTGATCGCGATCCAGACCAGGCGGCGCAGCTGGCGCCGACGGATCTTTTTTTGGCCGAACCATTTCATATGAGGTCAGGTCCCGCGGTCAGTCCTTCTTCTTCAGGACCGCGAGGAATGCTTCCGGCGGGATGTCGACGCGCCCGCCCTGGGCCATGCGTTTCTTGCCTTTCTTCTGCTTGTTCAGCAGCTTCTGCTTGCGGGTCCAGTCGCCGCCGGAAAGATATCCTATCACGTCCTTGCGGTAAGGCGCCAGCCGCTCCGAGGCGATGATCTTGGCGCCGATGGCTCCCTGGATCTTGATCTCGAACTGCTGCCGCGGCAGGGATTCCTTGAGCGTTTCGCAGATGCGCCGGGCGACGCGCTGGGCCGCGTCCTCGTAGACGATCGAAGCCAGGGCCTCGGCCGGCTCGCCGTTGACCAGGATGTCCAGCCGGACGACGTCGGCCCGGCGGTAATCGATCAGCTCGTAGTTGAGCGAGGCGTAGCCCGAAGAGGCGCTCTTCAGCTTGTCGTAGAAATCCACCAGGATGGCGGACAGCGGCATCTCGTAGTGGAGGAGGACGCGGCTGCCGGCCCGGACGTCGGAGGTCAGATATTCGGTATCGCGGTAGAGGCCGCGCTTCTCCTGGACCAGCGCCATGACGCCGCCGATGAACTCGCGCGGCGCGATGATGTCGGCCTTGACCCAGGGTTCCTCGATCATTTCGATATGCGTCGGCTCGGGCAGGTCGAGCGGGCTCTTGACGATGACGACCGCCCCGTCGGTCCGGGTGACGCGGTAGGCCACAGAGGGCGTGGTCACGACCACGTCCAGCCCGTGCTCGCGCTTCAGCCGCTCCTGGACGATCTCCAGGTGCAGCAGTCCGAGCATCCCGGTGCGGAAGCCGAAGCCGAGGGCCGACTGGTGTTCCGGTTCGAAGGACAGCGAGGAGTCGCTCAGCTTCAGCTTGAGCATGCCTTCGCGCAGCTTGTCGAAATCGTGGCCTTCCTTGGGGAAGATGCCGGCGAAGACCATCGGCGTGATCTGCTTGTAGCCGGGCAGCGGCTGGACGCCGGCCTCGCGGTAGTCGGGCACGGTGATGGTGTCGCCGACGCGGCAGGACTCGATGTCCTTGAGCCCGGTCACGACGTAGCCGATCTCGCCGGCGGTCAGCTGGCCGGCCGGCTTCATCTTCGGCTTGTACCAGCCGGTCTCGAGCACCTCGCTCGTGACCTTGGTGGCGGCGAGATGCATCTTGTCGTGCTGCCTGACCGCGCCGTCGACGACGCGGGCGAAGGCGACGACGCCCTTGTAGGAGTCGTAGGCGGAATCGAAGACCAGGGCGCGCAGCGGCGCGTCGGCGCGCCCGGACGGCGGCGGGACCTTGGCGATGACCGCCTCGAGGATCTCCGGAACGCCCTGGCCGGTCTTGCCGGAGGCGAAGAGCACGTCCTCGGGCTTGCAGCCGAGCAGATGGACGATCTCGTCGCGGCTGCGCTCGGGCTCGGCGTTCGGCAGGTCGATCTTGTTGATGACCGGGATGATCGCCAGGTCCTGTTCGAGGGCCAGGTAGAGGTTGCCGATGGTCTGGGCCTGGACGCCCTGGCTGGCGTCCACGAGCAGGATGGCGCCCTCGACGGCGGCGAGCGAACGCGAGACCTCGTAAGTGAAGTCCACGTGGCCGGGCGTGTCGATCAGGTTCAGCACGAACTGGCGGCCGTCCTTGGCCGCGTAATCCATGCGCACCGGCTGGAGCTTGATGGTGATGCCGCGCTCGCGCTCGATGTCCATCTGGTCCAGGAGCTGGTCGCGCATCTCGCGCTTGGGCACGGTGCCGGTGACCTCGAGAAAACGGTCGGCCAGGGTGGACTTGCCGTGGTCGATGTGGGCGATGATGCAGAAATTGCGCAGGTTCTCCATAGCGTCACTCGGCGTTCAGCGTCTCGTTCTCCTGCCGGACGTTCAGGGCCGCCGACGGGGCCAGCCGGCGCTTGAGCACGGCGACGGCCGATCGCGCTTCCTCGCTGCCGAGGACGAAGGCCGCTCCCAGGTAGACCAGGATGCCGACGGCGCCGGCGGCCGCCCCCTGGGCGAAGATCCCGACGAAAGTGTGCATGTCGACCAGGTCGCCGAGCGCGATCTTTATTCCCTGGACGGCCCCGGCCATGGCCAGGGCGCAGAGGCTCATCACCGCCGCGGCGCGGAAGATCGCCTTCTCCCCGAGGTTGCCGACGCGGAGGCGCAGCAGCACCCAGAGGGCGGCCAGGTTGAAGATGCTGGCGATCGAGAACGCGAGCGCCAGGCCGGGCGTGCCCAGTCCGCGCGCGACGAACTGCCAGGCCAGCAGCCGCTCGATGACGACCGAGGCCGCGCCGACGACGAGCGGCGTGGTCACGTCCTTGAAGGCGAAAAAGGCGCGGGTGACGAGCGGCAAGAGCGCCTGCGCGAACATGCTCAAGGTGAAGTAGGCCAGGGCGTCCGCCGTGTCGATGGTGTCGTTCCAGTCGAACCTGCCGCTGCCGAGGATGACGCGGACGACCTGGGCGCGGAGCAGCAGGAACAGGACGGTCGCGGGGATGATCAGGAAAATGACGGCGCGCGTGGTGCGGGCGAAGGACAGGGCCAGCTCCTCCTTGCGTCCCTTGGCCGCCATCTCGGAGATGAAGGGGAAGGCGGCGACGGCGAAGGACACGCCGAGGATGTTGACCGGGAAGCTCTGCAGGTTGTTGGCCAGGTTGAAGACGGCGATGCTGCCGGCGCCGATGGTCGAGGCCATGCCGGTGA
>JBAIWZ010000085.1:0-15526 GCA_037916955.1 Acutalibacteraceae bacterium
GGGGCGGAGAACTGGTGGCCGCCTTCCGCAGCACGGCCAACGCTTCCCTCTGCGCGCTGAGCCAGCCCTGCCCCTCGTCCCGGAGCAGCGCCTGCGACTGCGCCCTGATCATCAACGGCGTCGATCGCCACTGCAGCGTTCCGAACGACGACACCTCGACCAGCTGCTACGCGCTGGCTCCGGGCAACGGCTCGCCGATCTACAACTTCAGCGGCAATCCGGCGCCGAAGCTGACCCTGACCGGCGAATGGCGCCAGTATCAGCTCGGCCCGATCATCGTGCCGAAATCGGCTTACCCCTACTGGGGCCACAACACCAACATCCTGCAGTTCAACAGCGACGGAAAATCGGACGTCTTCATCGACAGCGTCACCCTGCGGGAGGTCAAGGACAGCATCACCGTGGTCAAGGATTCCTGGAAGACGCCGCCGTCCTGCGACATGACCGCCGACGGCGCGCCCTCGCCGCAGGAGATGCTGGGCTGCCGCGAATACGCCGATTCCCTCCAGAATACCTGGTATCTGCGCTCGTTCAGCAAGCTCTGCCGCGACACCTCGGTCGGCTGCCAGGCCTACTCCAATACCCAGAACACGACGGATGATCCTTTTGAACAGACCTTCAACGCGGTCTGCCAGCTCAAGGACCGCTGCGGCAGTTCTGATGTTCCGACCAACGGCACCAACTGCGTCTGCAACTACGATCTGCATCATCCGGCCGCGCCGACCGACGGGACCGGCCTGGTGATCCCCGACGTTTGCCGCGTGCCGATCGGCGCCAGCGAGTGCCGGTTCGATCTCGATTACGCGGATTTCTACCGCTCGCTGCTGACCCATCCCGACGAGGCCGTCATTCCGGCCGATCAGCGCCTGTACCTGGTCGCCAACGCCGCGAGCATGTGTTCGGCCTCGGCGGTCGGCTGCCGCAACGTCGGCCAGTCTTCGGTCAATTACGAGGCCACCTGCAGCAACTATCATACTGAAGCACCGACCGCGACCTACTCGACCGCCGCCTTGTGCACCGCCGCCGGCGGCACGCCGTCCGACGTCAGCGGAAAACCGCTCGTTTCCGGCAGCGTGTACAAGCTCTGCGTCTTCCCGAACTGCAAGCCGGAAGGCGAGGATACCGGCCGCGAGAAGACCGGCAAGTACTGCGAGTGCACCGATCCCGCGACCCAGGCCATCTGCCGCGTCGACAGCGGTCAGACCTCCTGCAAGTACGCCAAGCAGTCCGAGGAGGTCGACACCTGGACCGCGTCGGTCATCAAGGACGATCCGTCCGCCTACAGCCAGACGCTCTGCCTCGACAAGGAGGTCGGATGCGATTCGTTCGCGGCTTCGGACGGCACGTTCTACTTCAAGAACCCGGGCAACAAGTCCTGCGTGTATAAGGAGAACGTCACTTACAACGGAAACCAGGTATCCGGCTGGTTCCGGACCAGTCCCAGCGGCACCCTCTTCCCCTGTTATTCGGAACTGCTGAAGAACGGCGACTTCTACGCTATATATAAGAATGCCGACGCCAGCTGTTCGCTGGTCACGCCCTGCTCCAAGGACACGGGCTGCACCTGCTACAACACGCCGGATCCGACCAAGGCGGCCTGCACCTTGGCCGATACCTGTCACGTGGCCGGCGGCTGCCCCTGCCCGAGCGTCGATAAGCCGGCCTGCACGGTCCCGGGCAACTCCAAGACCTGCAACGCGCCGCCCGCCTGCACCGTCACCAAGGGCAATACCCAGTGCGGCTACGCGGGCTGGGCCGGCATCTGCCAGGGCCAGTACGACCGCTGCGAGGAATTCGTCGACCCGGCGGCTTCGACGCCCCAGAATCCCGACGGCACGCCTTACTATTACATCGTCAACGCCAAGCTCGACACCAAGACCTGCGCCGGCAACGTCAACCTGAGGCAGGGCTGCGTGCTGTTCAAGCAGACCAGCAATTCGCAGAACCTCTACTCGGCCTCGGCTTCCTATCTGAAGAGCATCAAGACCAGCCCCGGCCAGACGGTCACTGTCGGCGCCCTGAATTGCAATCTGGGATCGGCCCGCAGCGACTACTGCAACCAGCGCTGCTTCCGCTACCTGAACGGCGTCTGCGCCAACAATCCGGACAAGGTCTGCACCCAGGACGCCGACTGCGGCGGCGGCACCTGCCTCGGCAACGAGAGTTACGGCTTCGGCTGTCTCTCCGATACCGACTGCAACGTCGCGCTCGGCGAAGCCTGCGTCTACGACAAGAACCTGCCGGAAACGGCGAGCCAGTGCGCGACGGCCGGCGCGGCGGGCTGTCATGCCGACCAGCGCGGCCGCCAGTACACGGTCAACGACTCGAACGTGGTCATCAAGGTCAAGCCGGACCGCGAGTGCGCCGAGTGGCTGGGCTGCATGCGCTACAACACGGAATGGGACGCCGACGCCAAGAAGTGGCGCAAGAACTGCACCTCGTTCGGCATGTGCGACGCCTTCGCCCAGTCCGGCAAGTCCGACGAGTGCGGCCATCCGGTGGACACGCAGAAGACCATCCTGACCCCGTCGCTCTATTCGTCGCGCGACGTCACCTGGCGCGGGTCGGATTACTCCGGCTACAGCCTGATCAACCGGTATCCGCCCCAGTACCTCGTGCCGGTGAAGATCAACAAAGGACACTGCCTCGATGCCGGCGCCGCGCCGCCCAACAACGACAGCGGCAAGGAGTGCCGGAGCACCGCCGAGTGCACGAATTCGGCGGCCGACGGCGGCTACGGCCTCGGATCGACCTATTACTGCGGTCCGCTCCTGCCCGGCATCTGCGCCGGCAGCGGTTCGAACGTCGACGGCACTTCCTGCAAGGTCAACAGCGACTGCCCCGGCGGCTTCTGTTCCGACTCCGACTTCGACACCCAGCGTTACGGCATCAACCTGACGCTGTGCCGCGGCGGCAGCCTGAAAGGCCAGCTCTGCAACAAGGACGAGAACTGCGGCTCCGGCCAGACCTGCGCCCTCACCTGCCAGCTGGACTCCGAGTGTCCGGACGACGCGTCCAACCCGGACGCCACCGGCGGCGGCCATTGCTTCCAGCACAAGTGCTACTACAGTTTCGAAGGCGGGCCGCTTGAGATCACCGAGTGGACGGCCGCGCCGTCCTGCCGCGCCTACCCCGAAGCCGATTCGCCTTTCGCCATGTCGGTCGTCGAGGGCCGGGCCACCGGTTTCGACTCCGGCACCGGCCTGCCCCAGACCAAGTCCAGCAACTTCCTGGGCGCCAACGTCTGCACCCTGAACAACCAGTGCGAGTGCAACTACCAGCGCTGGAGCTACGGCAAGGACGCGCTGGTGAAATACCACTCGTTCTCGTCCAACCTGACCAGCCCCTCCGCCGCCCTGGTTTACGAAAAGGTCTGCATCGGCGGCGATTACAACGGCCAGTCCTGCCTGGGCGGCAAGGCCAACAAGGAGACCGACTGCGGCGGCACCGGCAGCGGCAGCACCTGCACGGCGGTGGCCTCGAAGACCTACGCCGTCGGCTGGCCCGGCTTCTGTCTGGACCGCGACGAATCGCAGAACATCAACAACGACGAACGCCAGTACCCCTGCATCCTCTGGCTGCCGATCGACAAGCTTTCCGGCCTGCCGGACCGGTTCAACCAGTTCCGCGAGGCCGGCTACGTGCCGCCCGCCGGCGTCCAGGACATCAGTTACTGTTCGAAGGCCCAGGGCAATGCCAATGACGGCACCTATACCGCCGGCATCTATCGCGAGGAGTCGCTCAGCCGTTCGGTCGGCACCTGCAGCGGCGGCGTCAATAACGGCGGACTGTGCACGTCCAACGTGGACTGCCCGGCTCAGGCCTCCTATTGCTCCGACGGCGATAACGACGGCAAGGGCTGCAGCACGCTGCCGAAATGCGACGGCGGCAGCAATCGCGGCGCGTCCTGCGGCAGCGACGCGGACTGCCCCGGAGCCGCTTGCGCCGGCCTGTGTCCCGGCGGCACCTGCAGTCCCGCCACGACCTATAACAGCTGCAGCGGCATCAGCTGGAGCACCAATAACCTGCCCTGGTTCCAGATGAAGAAACACTCGGACTGGTGGCTGGCGACCTGCATCGGTTCGCTGCTGTTCACGCCGTGGCTGATCATTCCCTGCGCCGCCGAGTTCGGCGACAACCCCGAGGGGCACATCGTCCACACGTCGATGGCCCAGTACTCGCTCTACAAGGACCAGCTGGCCGGCATCATCATCTCCCTGAAGAGAGGCGACGCGACCAACATCGTCCTGCAGCCGACCAACGGTTATGTGGCGGCCGTCAGCTTCAAGGGAGGTCAGGACAACCAGTTCAACTCGAGCACGACCCAGGTCCAGGATCCCTCCGGCACGTATTGGGTCTCGACCACCAACGACGCCGGCAACGTCTGCGTCCAGATGCTCGACGTCCATTTCCCCGACAACGTGGCGCCGCTCGATGAGGATACGGACGGTCCGGCCGACAACCTGTGCAACCAGCTCGAGGGCAATGACGTTCCCAACTGCGTCGCGGCCAAGGCTCGATTCGACTCCTCCGGCAAGCTGACCTACATCTCGACCGCCACCTGCGTCAACGACCTGGGATTCGGCGAAGGCCAGTATCACTTCGACGTCAAGAACGTGACGGCCTACCTCCGCGAGAACTGCTCCGAGTTCACGCACGTCTACACGTCAGGCGGCGGCGATTATCCCGGTCTGGCCCTGACCAACAACATGTATCGGGCCGCGGGCTCGACCAGCCCCTTCAGCATCACCGGGTTCACTGACGCGAAATACGGTCACGCCACGACGCGGCCTAACGCGGAAAACAGCGGCGACATGACCCCCTTCGGCCGGTCGGCGCCGGCAACCGCTCCGGTCGTCGATTACGTCAACGCCTACAAGCTTCCCATCCCGGTCTGGGAGTCGACCGACGGGACCGCCAATTCGGAAGGCGGCAGCAAGTACACGTACTTCACCCTGCCCACCGGCAGCGACTGGGACCTGGCCAAAGGCACCGGCGCTCAGGACGTCTCGCCTCCGGCGGTCGCCGGCTATCCCTTCGCCTGCGTCGGCCCGTGCAACATGGCGCAATCGAGCAACCTCGGCAGCGGCGCCGCCTCTACCGCCCAGGGCCGCATCCAGCAGCTCTTCGCCGTCGCCTGGGACATGCAGCGGTGGAGCAGCCATGCCGCGACCGCTTACACCCAGTATACGAACGCCCAAGGCATCGCCTGGGACTCCCGCGCCGACCTGATCAAAGCCGGTCAGTCGCCGGTGAAGATCATCGGCGTGAACACCGAGGGCTGCATCGGCGAAGGACAATGCCCCGAAGACCTGAACCAGATCATCACGCCGAACGAGAGCACTTCCATCAGCGGCGGCGCGATCAGCAGCGATCTCCACGCCGGCAAGTTCCGGGTGACCTACAAGCTCTACTTCAACACCGACAAGAACCGGTACCCGCTGCGGCGCGTGACGTTCGACTCTTACGGCGACGGCACGCTCGAACACCGCGACACCACGCCCGGCTACATCAAGGCGCATCGCGGCATCGACGCCGCCAAGGTCAGTTACTGCAACGCGACCAACGGCGACTGGGGCCAGACCCAGCAGAGCTGCGATCCGACCTACATGCAGTACGTGGTCAACTACGTCTGCACCAAGGAGATGGTGGAGGCGGGCAACCAGGATATCAGCCTGCCGGCCTGCAGCAGTTCGAAGCCGGTCTATCCGTGTTCGGACGGCACCAACTGCGTCTTCAAGGCGCGCGTCCAGGTCGTCGATAACTGGGGCGTCTGCAACGGCAAGTGCGCGTCCGGGACGGTCGGCACCACCTGCATGAACACCGACCCCCTGCGTCTCAAGGATTCGATGTGGGACGGCAGTTACCAGCCCTTCAAGGCTCCGACCGTGCCTTGCGCCGAGGACTTCGACGCGATCGATACCTTCAACGGCAAGGTCTCGGCCGCGCAGCAATACGCCCCGTGGGACTGGTCGAGCACCGAAGTCAAAGTCTCTCCCGAAGAATAACCGGCTGGACGGCCGACCGCCGTCCGCGCCATAGCCGCATTGAACATGCCCGCGATGATCGCCGCCATCCAAGCCGTGAAGTCCGCCGGAGCCCGATTGGCCGCCGGACGCCCGCTGCGCCGCTACGCGCTGTGGTTCGGGCTGACGGCCGTCGTCGCCGTCGGCATCGCCGTGGCGGTCAGGCCGGCCCTGGCCTTCAGCATCGCCGACGACCTGATCTACCCGCTGATCTCCTTCGTCTGCGAACTGGTCGTGAAGCTGCTCGGCCAGCTGCTGCTGATCGTGGTCAACGTGCTGATCGACGTCGCCCAGTACAACAACTTCGTGTCCGAGGCGGCGGTCGGCAACGGCTGGGTCATCGTCCGCGACGTGGTCAACATGTTCTTCATCCTGATCCTGCTGGTCATGGCCTTCGCCACGATCCTCGGGGTCGAGTCCTACAGCATCAAGGGCGGCAACCTGACGCGGCTCCTGATCATGGCCGTCGTCATCAACTTCTCCCGGACGATCTGCGGCCTGATGATCGACCTCGGCCAGATCATCATGCTGACCTTCGTCAGCGGCTTCAAGGAGGCCGCCGGCGGCAACTTCATCGAAGCGCTCGGCATCGCCGACATGCTGCAGGGCAACGCCACCGGCACCGTCAGCCCGTCCAGTTCGGCCGTGGCCTGGGCCCTGGCGGCGCTGATGACGGCCATCTCGCTGTTCATCATCATCATGATGACCGTCGCCCTGCTGATCCGGATCATCTTCCTCTGGCTGCTGACCATCCTGTCGCCGCTGGCCTTCTTCCTGAAGGCCGTGCCCGGCGGATCGGCCTCCAAGTTCTACGCCCAGTGGTGGTCCAAGTTCACCAGCAACGTCGTCGTCGGCCCGATGTACGCCTTCTTCCTGTGGCTGGCGCTGGTCAGCGTCCAGCAGAACACGCTGGGCGCGAGCTTCGTGGTCAACTCCACCGGCGAGAGCATGGGCCAGGACACGCAGTCATCGGTATTCAACCTCAAGGGCATTCAGGGATTCATCATTTCCTGCTGTCTGCTCGTCGGCGGCTACATGATGGCGCAGGAGGTCGGCGGCCAGACCACCGGCCTGGCCAAGTCCCTGACCCAGCGCGCCCAGGGTCTGGCCAAAGGGGCCGCGAGAGCGACTTACCGCGGAACCGGCATGAAAGCCGCCGTTGACTATGGACGCCAGCGCGCCGGCGCCGCCGTCCGCGGCGGCATCGGTTTGGCCGAAACCAAGACCGGACGTTTCTTGGCCAGGTTGGCGGCACCTGGGTCGGCGACCAAGGCTCAGGCCTATCGCGCCCGGGCCGCGGAGCTTCGGCAGAAAGGCGACATAAAGGGTGCCGACAAGCTCGAAGAGAAGGCCAAAGCCGTGGCCTCGACGCGGCAGAATTTCTTCGCCCGCAACGCCGCTCGTCTGAACCCGGTGGCCGCGATTTCCGCCGGTCTGCAATACCGCGGTCAGAAGGATCAGGCCGCCGGCCGGCAGTATAAGATGGAAAAGATGAACGAGGCCAGGAAGGAAGTGGCCCAGGGCAAGACGCCCGACGTCGTCCGGGACGCCCTGAATGCGGGCAATAATCTTTCCAGCGACAACGCGCGAAAGCAGGAGGCCCAGATGATCGAGGCGGTCGACCGGGCCGCGCAGGCGCCGAACGACATCACCCCGGAAGTGGCGAAGAGCTTCACGCAGGCGATGGAACGGCTGGGCTCCGACGCCGGCACCAAGGCCGCTCTGGCCGCCGCCATCGCCAAGCAATTCCCGACCCGCGAAAATCTCGGCGATAAGGAATACAAGCGGCGGCTCGAGGAAGGCGAGATGGACATGAGCAAGATGACGCCGCAGACGGTCGCCACCATGTCCGCCGACGTAGCCCGGGTCGAATCGCCCAGGGTCAGGGCCAAGTACGAGAAGCAGATCGCCGAAAGCCCCGGAAGACTGAAAGCTCACAATGAAGCGCTGACCTCGGCGATGCAGGCGCTGCCCGTCTCCGTGCCCGACCCCGCCGACAAAACCAAGATGATACCCAATAAGGAGCGGGCCACCATGGCCGCCTCCCTGTTGCGCACGGACCGTTCGAACGGATTGGCTGCCGCCTACGGAGTCGATCAGCACGGGCGTTACGAGCGGGACGCGGCCGGCCAGCGCACCCAGAAGAGCGTGGCCGACCAGGAAAACCTGAAGAACGTGATCGGCCAGGGTTTTTCGGCGGATCTGATCCTGAACATTCCGTCGAAAGTCATGCGGGACGAAAAAGGCGACTTGAGCGAGGTCGCGTCCGATATCGCCGCGAACGTTCCTCTGACCGAGCTGGAGACGGCGGCCGGGTCCGCCAGGGGCGATCAGAACGAGACCCTGAAGGCCATCCTGTCGGCGATACAGAAGGGACAGGTCGAGAACAAGGGCGTGTCGGCGAGCCAGATCGCGAACTCCATCGCGCTCTCCAAACTCGCGCCCCGTGAAGGCAAAGCGTCACAGCCTGAGGCCGCCAAAGCCGCCGGGCCGGCGGCGGCCAAAGCTCCGGATGTCAATGTCGGCGTCAATATTTCCGGCGCGGCCGGCGCTGCGCCGCAGATCCAGATCGTCGGCGGAGGCGGGGGCGGCAGCCGGGAAACGATAAAGATCGGCAACGTCGAACAGCAGGCCCAGGGGCTCTCGGACGCCGATCTCGACAAGGCGATATCCAAGGTCAAGAGCGACCTGGGCAAAGCCACCGAAGCCAAGGCCAAGAAAGAAGCGCAGAACGTCCTTGACGCTTACGTTGAAGAGCAAAAGAGGCGGGCTAGGTTCAAGAGATAGCGGGGGAACGGGCGGCCCGTGCAAGCCCGACGACACTGATATCCTAGTCGATACTGCCCATGTCGAAATACACGTTCGAACAGCTGACCGAACTGCCGGAGGAGGTGCACGATCACCTTTTCGATCCAGAGCTCAACAGGAAGTTGGCTTCGGAAGTATTTTCGCGGCTCGATCCGGACCTCGTGGACAAGGTCATGGACGATATACTCGACGTCTTTTTCCGCGTGACGACGCCGAACGCTTTCCTGTCGGTCCTCCACGATGACATCAAGGACGAGAAGATCTTCCAGAGCGCTGCCGTGAACATCCTCGGCTACGCTTTCTTGCCGCTGGCCAATCACCTTAACACGGACATCAAGGCCCTGATCTCGCAGAACGGTGGCGACCCCAATCTTTTCCGGAAGAAGATCCCGGCCCGCGATGCGGTCTCGCGGATCCGGGCGCGGGCCGAACTGAAGATCGATGATCCGCGGATCAGTCACCGTCTTAACAACATCCTCGAGAACAAGATCCTGGGGGTCAGGACCGACACCCAGACCGCGGAGATGCTCTCCGGTCCGGTCAAGACCTCCGGCGTCGGCCTGGATGCCGCCACGGCCCAGGTATTGATCGCCCTGGCCGGCGAGGAGGCCAAATTGCTCCAGACCGTCGGCGTTTCGGTCGTGCCCGACGAAGAGTATGACGCCGAACAAGCCAAGGCCGCCGCGCCGCCGCCTCCGGAAGCGGCGCCGGCCGAAACGGCGGAAGAAGAAGCCGCGGCGGACGAAGCCATATTGAATGAGGAACTCGGTCCGCTTCCGGGCGCGGAGCCTGTCGCCGCTCCGGCGGCGCCGGTTCAAGCCGAGGTTGCTCCGGCAGCGCCGCCGAAAGAGACCTTCGAAACGGTCTCTTTGGCCGACGCCAAGGATATCGAGGCCGCGGCCAAGACCGTTGAGACCAGGGAGGATACGACCGCGGTCAAGTCGGCCGAGGACCTGCAGAGCGGCATGGTCGACGAGGCGGTCGCCATATCCGGCGTCAAACTCGCGGACGAGGACATGGCCCGGCGTTTCAAGACGCTGGTCAACCTTTACTTCCGCGACCTGCGGGACGAGCTGGAGACCAAGTCGAAGCTGACCATGCCGGTCGCGAGCGGCGGCATGGGCCTTGATGATGCCGAGGCCGAGCGGGTCCTGTCGATGCTGCGGCCCAAACTCGAAGATTTCCAGTCGCTCATGTCGGCGCGCACCGCCGCCGCCAAGGATAAGTACGTGACCGACCTGTCGGAAAAGCAGATGAACGAAGCGGACCGTGAACAGCAGAAGGAAACCGATAAGTTGGACGCCATGTTCGGCGCGTTGGTGCAGCGCGCCGGCGGCAAGAACGCGCCGCCGCCCGCCCCGCCCGCCCCGGAACCCGTCCGGCCGTCCCAGCCCAAATTCATTCCCGTCACCGCGCCTATCAGGCCGGCGCTGGCGCCGGCCGCCGCTTCAGCCGCGCCTGTACCCGCCAAACCGGCCGCGCCCACGGCGCCCCCGCCTCCCGGTCTCCCCGTCAAACCGGCCATGACCCCGCCTGTGCCGCCGTCTGCGCCGCCGGTCGTTCCTGCCGCGCCCAAGCCTCAGCCTGCTCCCGAACCCGCCAGGGAAGCCCGCGGCGTCGTGGCCGACGTCAGGATCGTGCCCAAACTGACCGGGCCGATCGACGAACTGCGTTCGATCTCGGTGACCGATTTCCGCCGTTTGTCCAAAGACCCGCACGAAGCCACGCTCAAGATCAAGGACAAGATCGACCTTCTCGAAGAACAGTCTTTCGAGGCCCGCGCCAGCGGCATCAAGGCCTGGCAGGAGAGCGAGGCCAATCGGCTGTATCTGGAACTGTTGCGGAAGAGCCTCGAAGGCAAGCCGATCCTGGAGATCATCGCCGACAAGGAGTCGAAGGAAGAAACGACGCTCAACAAAGCGGAATTTGATGCGATAATGGAGTTGAACCGGAAACTCAGATTCGGCTGATCCGGGTACCTTATTTGCCCATGACGCGGCTTTTTTGCCTTAAAACCGGCTTACGCCGGCGGTCGGCCTGTGTTATAATGGGGGCGTATGAAGTACGTGGTGCCTCAATTCATCGACGTTGAGGATAAGATCATCGGGCCGATCACCACCCGGCAATTCATCATATTGCTGGTTACCGCCCTTTTCGATTTCGTGGCGTACAAAGCTTTTGACTTCACGCTTTTCCTGTTCATCGGCCTGGTCATCCTGGCCATGGGAGGCACGCTGGCCTTTTTCAGGGTCAACGGTCAGCCCTTTCATTTTTTCCTTCTGAATCTGGTCCAGACCTTCCGGCGGCCGGCGCTCCGCGTCTGGGACAAGGCTTATTCCGACCAGGAGCTCCGGGACATCCTCAAGGCGCCGCCGCCCCCGCCGCCCAAGAAGCGCGTCGTCAAGGAAGCCCTGGCGATCAACAAGCTGAGCGAACTGTCGCTGGTGGTCAATACGGGCGGAGTCTATAATCCGGAAGAGTAGAGTATGGCGCAGCAGCAAACGATGCAATCGGCGAAACTGGCCGGCCCCAAACCCGGCCCGGCCACCCAACGCTATCTCGACATCGCCGAGGTCAAGGAGGACGTGGTCATCATGCGCGACGGCACGCTTCGCGCCGTGCTTCTGGTCGCCAGCATCAATTTCGCGCTGAAGTCCGAGGACGAGCAGAACGCCATCATCGCCCAATACGTTTCGTTCCTGAACGCGCTCGAGTACCCGCTGCAGGTCGTCATCCAGTCGCGCCGGCTGAACATCGACGGCTACATCGACCGCCTGAAGGAGGCCGAGAAGAACCAGACCAACGAGCTCCTGCGCATGCAGATCGCCGATTATCGCGCCTTCATCGCGGAGCTGGTCGAACTCGGCCAGATCATGCAGAAATTCTTCTTTGTCGTGGTCCCCTTCAACCCGTCCACGAACAAGCAAAAAGGATTTTTCGACCGCCTCTCCGAGTCTTTCGTTCCCGCCATCTCGGTCCGTCTGGCCGAGAAGCGTTTCCAGGAGCGGAAGAACGACCTGCTGCTGCGCGTCGAACACATGAAGGGTTCGCTCAACAGCATGGGCCTGAAGGCCGTGCAGCTCGACACGCAGGGCCTGATCGAGCTTTATTATCGCGTCTACAATCCCGAGACCTACGACACGCAGAAGTTGGCGGACACGGACAAGCTGCGCGTGTCCGATAACGTCACCACGGTTTGATCCGGTATGGCCTTCCAACCAACACAATTCGGACCAGCGCCGCAGATCCCCTCGGGACCGGCCAAGCTCACGCCGGCCCAGCTGAAACAGCGCGCCGAGGCCGAGAAGCTGGCCGCCGAAAAGCTCGTCCTTGAAGAAGAGCGCATCTATCGCAAGGGCGTAGTTTCGATCCGCGACATCATCGCGCCGGCCGGGATGAAGATCGACCCGACCTTCCTGGTGCTCGGCGAGACCTTCGTCCGGACCATCTTCGTCGTCAACTACCCGAGGTACATCTCCCTGGGCTGGTTCGCGCCGATCATCAACATGAACACCACGCTCGACGTGGCCATGTTCTTCTATCCGGTGCCGGCCGCGGTCATCCTGAAACAGCTCAAGAAGAAGGTCGGCACCCTCGAAGCCCAGATCCTCGCCGACAACGAAAAGGGCGCGCCGCGCGATCCGATCCGCGAGACCGCTCTCCGCGACATCGAGGACCTGCGCGACAACCTCTCGCAGGGCACCGAGCATTTCTTCCAGTTCGCGCTCTACGTCACCCTCTACGCCAAATCCAAGGCCGACCTCGACAAGCTGACCGAGGACGTGGAGAACCTGTTCGGCGGCAAGCTGATCTACACCAAGCGGGTCTTCTACCAGGCCGAACAGGGCTTCAACTCGACGATCCCGGTCGGGAACGACGAGCTGATGATCACCTTCAACATGAATTCGTCGCCCGTGGCCTCGTCGTTCCCGTTCATTTCGGCCGACCTGACCTCGGACAACGGCATCCTTTTCGGCATCAACCGGCACAACAACAGCCTGATCCTGTTCGACCGGTTCTCGATGCAGAACGCCAATTACATCGTCTTCGCGACCTCCGGCGCCGGCAAAAGCTATTGCGTCAAGCTGGAGGTGCTGCGGTCGCTGATGCTCGGCACCGAGGTCATCGTCATCGACCCGGAAATGGAGTATAAGCACCTGTCCGACGCCGTCGGCGGCACTTA
This sequence comes from Acutalibacteraceae bacterium, assembly GCA_037916955.1. Lineage (GTDB taxonomy): Bacteria > Patescibacteriota > Patescibacteriia > SG8-24 > SG8-24 > JBAIWZ01. The sequence goes on from JBAIWZ010000085.1 coordinate 13,018, forward strand.
CATCAACATCTCGCTGGCCTCGGACGCCAAGATCAACCCCTTCGACCTGCCCCGCGCCATCGGCGAAGAGGTCTCGACCGAGGACATCATCCGGAGCGCGGTCATCACCGTGAAAGGGCTGCTGCGCATCATGCTCGGCAACATCACGCCGCAGGAAGATTCGGTCCTCGACCGGGCGCTCATCGAGACCTACGCCAAGAAGGACATCACGCCCGATGCCGATCTGAGCAAGATCGAACCGCCGATCATGCAGGATTTCCAGGAGGTCCTCGAGGGCATGGAGGGCACCAAGGACCTGGTCATCCGCATCAAGAAATTCACCGAGGGCACCTTCTCCGGCCTGTTCAATTCGCCGACCACGGTCACGATGAAGAACATCCTGGTGATCTTCTCCGTCCGCGACCTGGAGGACGAGCTCCGACCGCTGGCGGTGTACGCCATCGTCAACTCCATCTGGAACGTGGTCCGCTCGGAGCGCAAGAAGCGCATCCTGGTCATTGACGAGGCCTGGTGGCTGATGCAGCACGAGGACAGCGCCAAGTTCATCTTCGCCCTGGTCAAGCGCTGCCGCAAATATTATCTCGGCGTGACCACCATCACCCAGGACGTCAACGACTTCCTGCGCTCGCCTTACGGCCAGGCCATCGTCACCAACTCGGCGATGCAGATGCTGCTGAAGCAGTCGCCGGCGGCGGTGGACAACGTCCAGAAGACCTTCCTGCTGACCGAGGGCGAGAAATACCTGCTGCTCGAAGGCGGCGTCGGCGAGGGCATCTTCTTCGCCGGCAACAAGCACGCGGCCATCAAGATCGTCGCCTCCTACGCCGAGGACCAGGTGGTCACCACCAACCCGCAACAGCTCCTGGAGATCGAGAAGGCCAAGAAGGAATACGAGGAGGCGCTCGAGGAGGCGAAGAACGCCGGTAAGTAGCACGCCCATGTCGCGACGCAACAAGGTACTGATCGCCGTCGGAGTCGTCTTTTTGGCGCTGCTGCTGTTGCTGTTGTGGCTTCTGACCCGGCAGCAGCCTCCGGCCGCCGAGATCCCGGTGGACAACGGAACGCCGTCGGTCAGCAAGCCGCTGGGCGGTTCCCTCAATACTTCCACGTCGGGCACGGTCAGCCAGCCGGTCAATCAGCCGGCGCCGGCCAAACCGGCCCAGCCCGCGCCCAAGCCCGACGATCAGGCCAGTCTGCGCCGCCTGGCTTCGGCTTTCGCCGAAAGGTTCGGCAGTTTTTCCAATACCAGCAATTTCGAGAACATCACCGATCTGACCGTCTTCATGACCGACCGCATGCAGGATTGGGCGTCCAAGTATGTCGCCGATGCCAGGGCCGGACGGACGGTCAACCCGGTCTACGCCGGCACGACGACCAGGGCCATCAATACCGAGGTCGTGTCCTTCGACGGGACGGCGGGCACGGCCGAGATCAAGGTCACGACGCAGCGCCAGGAGTTGACAGGCGCGACCGAGAGCGGCAATGTCTACTACCAGGTACTGGACCTCAATTTCATCAAGGCCGCCGGCGTATGGAAGGTCGACTCGGCCACCTGGTTGCCGAAGAGTTGAGACAGCGGCTGGCCCGCGCCCTGTTCCCGCACTTCTGCGTGGTCTGCGGGCGCGAAGGACGGCTCCTCTGCGAAGATTGCCTGGAAGACGTGAACGCCCGGATGACGGGCGTTTTTCGTTGCCCGGTCTGCGGCCGGCAGACGCCGTTCGGCGTCGCTTGCGGCAGGTGCCGCAGCCGGTCCGGGCTCGACGCTGCGGCCGCGGCGTCCTCGTACGGCTTGCCGGCCGCGCGCCGGCTGCTGCACTGCTTCAAGTACGAAGGCTTGGCCGAGGCCGGGGAGACCGCGGTCGGCCTGTTCTCGCGTTTCCTGGAGCGTCGCCGCCGGTTGTTCGACGTGATCTTCGGCGGCGCGGCGGTGCTGCCGGTGCCGATGCATTTCTATCGCGAGGCTCGGCGCGGTTTCAACCAGGCGGAGATGCTGGCCGAGGCCGCCTCGCGGGCCCTTGGTCTTCGGCGGTCGCCGGCGATCCTGCGCCGGCGTTTCCTCTGGACGGCGCAGGCGCGGCTGCCCTCGGATTCGCCGAAACGGCGGGAAAACGCCAGGGGGAGCGTATATGCCGCCGCCGGCGCGGTTTCGCCGCGGTTCGTGGTCCTGGTCGACGATGTCATGACCACGGGCGCGACGCTGTCTGAATGTGCGCGGGTATTAAGGCGGGCCGGCGCCCGGCGGGTGACGGCACTGACCCTGTTAAGGGGCTGATGTGTGAGTCTTCACAAACCATGGCTGCTCGTGTAGGATAATTTTGCTATCGGATAAGGATAAATGGAGGGTTGCGGCGAATGGTAAGCCAACAGTTTGCTAAACTGTGACCTCGCAAGGGGTCTTGTGGGTTCGATCCCCACACCCTCCGCCATAGAAAAGCGCCGGACCCCGTAGGGATCGGCGCTTTTCTTTTGCCGAAGAGGGTGTGGAGATCGAAGCCGACTCCTCGCCGTG
>JBAIWZ010000086.1:0-4885 GCA_037916955.1 Acutalibacteraceae bacterium
CGACGGACGCATCGTGTCCACCGAGCAGACCTTCTACGGCGGCACCCCCTTCAAGGGTCCGAAGATCGACATGCAGCGTGTCTTCAACGACATGCTCTCCGTCTTCGGCCTGCCCAAGGGCTAGCCGCTTCTCCCGCCCGCGACTCCGGTCGCGGGCTTTTTTATTCCGGAACGGCGCGCGGCCGTCCGCCGGCTTCGGCCGGGACGTGATATAATACAAAAGATAAGACCTCACGCCGCGCCTATGGCACTTCTCGAATTCTACGGGCTGGAATGCCCCCACTGCATAACCATGGAACCCCTGCTCAAGCGGCTGGAGAAAGAGGGATTTAAATTCGAGCGCTTCGAGACCTGGCACAACGCCGAGAACAAGCTGAAATTGTGGGATTACGACAAGGGTTTTTGCGGCGGCGTGCCGTTCTTCTTCAATACGGAAAGCGGCAAGTGGATCTGCGGCGAAACGAGCTTCGAGGAACTGAAAGCCTGGGCGCAGGGCAAATAGCCGGGGCCTGAAATAAGGTCAAACCCGCCGGTCAACCTTGACAAGCGGGCTTTTTTGTGCTATATTGAGCGGTTATTATCGCCGTCTGACCCGAACAGTCCTGTCTGGCAAATGCCGGCGATGATCACGAGTTCCTTCCAAAACCACAACGCCGCGAGGCGCAACACTTCAAAACGGAGGCTGCGATGAACTTCGGACTTTTGCTGCTCGGCATCGTTTTCCAGCTGCTGGTCATGCACTGGTGCCCGCCGGAAGCCATGACCGGCCTGAAGCTGACCGCGGCCGCCGGGCTGGCCATCGGCCTGTCCTGCCGCTCCGGCAAGGCCTTCAGCTTCCCGCTGGGCGCGGCGCTCTGCTTCATGGGGAATTACGTCCTGATGCTGTGCTGGTATCAGCGCGACATCTACGCCTTTCCCCGCGGCGTGTTCCTCACCTGGTTCCCCGCCCTGCTGGTCTTCGGCGCCGGCGCCATCGGGGTTTCGGTGGCGCTGGTCATCAGCCGCGTCTTCAGCAAGCGGCCGGCCGCCGAGCCGGAAAAGAAACCTTGACCGCCAGGCGGTCTCTCAAGCCGGTCCGGACCTCTCCGGACCGGCTTTTCATTATCCGCAATATTATATGGATGTGCGCCAGCACACTTTGCGAAAAGACTCCGATGAACATTTCGCTCGGCCAAGCGGCGCCAAGCGCCGCTCTCGCAGGCCGAGCGCATCCCTGCAAATATCTCACCGACGCGCCCTGGCGCCACGAGCGGGTTTGGCTGGACGGACGCTTCCTGACGCAGGTCGAGGAAGAGGGATATTTTTTGTACGACGTCTATCGAGTGCGCGTCCGGCCAGCCGAACCCCGAGCCGGCGCCATGAAAAACGATTAATAAAAAACGCCGGTCAGGTGACCGGCGTTCCGATTCAGCGTGCCGAGACGGCCGGAACGGCCGCGGGCTGGAGAACGTACTTGGCCGCGTCGGGGGCGAAGGCGCCGCGCCAGACGTTGGTCTCGAGTTTCCGCCGTTCGTCGGCGGTGAAACCGTAGGCCTGCTGGCAGACCTCCACGACCTCCGTCATCGGCGGCAGGAACAGGTCGTCGTCGGCGTTCAGCGTGTAGATGACGCCGCGGGCCAGCAGCTCGTCGATCCGCAGGGCGCGGATGTCCGGGATCAGGCCGCCGCGAAGGTACGACGCCGGACAGCCGGCGACGCGCACGCCGGTCGCCGCCACGTAGTCGACGAGCATCGGGTCGTCGGCCAGCGGGATGGCGTGGCCGATGCCGTGACAGCGCAGGTCGAACACCGCCGTGCGGACGTTCCGCAGGAGCCGTTGGCGGTAGGTCGCCTCCGGCTCGCGCGCCACCCACTCGCCGGCGTGGCAGTCGCGCCGCACCGGCGTGCCCCAGGTCAGCCTGAAGGCCGGCAGGTGCTTCTCCGGCGGGTGGCCGGCCTCGTCGCAGGCCAGGTCGAGGGCGATCTCGCCCTCGTAGCCGAGGACGACCTTGGCGATCTCGACGCCCAGCTCGGGCGACGCTTCGCGGCCGATGCAGACCTGAGGCAGGATGCGGATCCCGCGTTCGCCTTCGGCTTTCTTCAGGCCGTCGTACATGGCCGCGACCGCCTGAGCCAGGCTCAGGCCGCCGAAGACGTGGTACTGCGGGGCGAACTTCGCCTCGACGTACAGATAACCTTCGTCCGCCCGGTGACAGCCGTAGGCGTAGCCGGCCCGGCGCAGGGCTTCGGCGCTCTGCATGACCGAGGTCACGGTGGAGAAACGCTTGACGATGTCTTCCCACGGATCGCGGAAGAAATCGCGCCAAGCCTCGATCGACGGGAACGGGAACGGCACGCCGGCCAGCTGGTAGAGCTCCCCGATGATGCCGACGAGCGCGACGCTGCCGTCGATGTGGTCGTGATGAAGACCCCTGATGATCGGTTTCATCGAAACCTCCTGTAAAAGAGCTCGGTTACGGCATTTTGGGCCTCCGGCCGGCAAATGTCAAAAAGCGGACGGCTTGAGGCGGGCGGATTGACATTAGGCCGCCGAAATGCTATTTTCTCCGGTCCCCCGCGGGGACAGGCCGCACCTTCAACATGCTTACGGGAGGTACCCATGGAACGGGCGCACTGTCTGCCGAACCTTCAGTCGAAACTGATCTCGATGGCTCGGGACCCCATCCTCATGGACCAGGCCCTGTCCGCGGCCGCGCCGCTTCTGGAAGCCGCGGCGGCCGGACGGCTGGCCTTCGGGGTCGCCGACGGCCTCTCCGGCTTCGACCCGCTGATCGTCGTCAATGACGTGTTCGGCGCTTCGGCGGCGAACCTGCTGCCGGTGCCGCTGGCGGGCCGCCTGCTGCCGGCCGAGTGGATGAACGAGGCCGCCGAAACCGCGGCCGCCAACGGTCTGGCCGAGGCCGTGGCCGCGAGCGTCGATCGTCCGATCTGGGACACGCTGTCCCCGGCGAACTCGGCGAAATGGGCGGACGAAACGAACCGCCGGTTCGCCAGCGCCATCTGGCGCCAGGTCGGTTCCGGCCTGGAGCTGGCCTACGCCGGCGCCGCCGGCGCCGCGCTCGGCCGCCGGCTGGCCGTCGGCGCCTGGGGCCTGGCCTGCTGGCTCTTCGCCAAAGCGCTCTGGAACGAGCCCGAGGCCGTCGCCCGGCTCGCCCGCCTGGCCCCGCTCCTCTGCCGCTTCTATCCGGTCGGCGCCAAGGCCGGCGAGCCCGGGACCTGGCTGTTCCTGACCGCCTAGCCCGCGGAAGCATCTTAAAAACCGCTGCGTCACGCGCGGCGATTTTTTATTTTTCGCGCCTATTATTTCACGTCGGCCGCGAAGGCGCCGCGCCAGACGTTGGCCTCGAGCCGCCGGCGCTGTCCGTCCGTGAAATGGAACGCCCGGTCGCACTCGGCCAAGACCTCGGGCATCGCCGGCATGAACAGGTCGTCGTCCGGATTCAGGGTGTAGATGACGCCGCGGTCCAGCAGTTCGCCGATCCGCAGTTCGCGCACGTCCTTGATCAGTCCGGAATACCGGTTCGACAGCGGGCAGCCGGTCACGCGGATGCCGTTGGCGGCGACGTAAGCGACCAGTTCCGGATCGTCGGCCAGAGGGATGGCGTGTCCGACGCTGTCGGCCCGGAGCTCGTAGACCGCGGTCCGCAGATTCTTCAGCAGACGCGCCCGATAATCGGCCGCCGGCTTCTTCGCTACCCACTCGCCGGCGTGGCAGTCGCGCTTCACTTTGGTGCCGCGGGTCAATTTGAAGGCCGGCAGGTGCTTCTCCGGCGGATTACCGGCCTCGTCGCAGGCCAGGTCGAGCGCCACCTCGCCGTCGTAGCGGAGCGCCAGGCGGGCGATCTCCAGGCCCTTCTCCGGCGGATCGCCGCGGTTGATGCAGGCCACCGGCAGCAGCCGGATGTCGGACTCGGACTCGGCGCGCGCCAATCCGGCGCGGACCGCGTCGACGACCTGGCGGAGCGTGAGGCCGCCGGCGGTATGGAACGACGGCGCGAATTTTCCCTCGCAAGACTTGTAGCCCTCGGCCGCCCTCAGCTTGCCGTATTCGCAGGCCAGCAACCTCAGCGATTCGGCGGTCTGGAGGACGCCCGTGACGGTGGCGAACCGGGCGACGATGTCCTCCTGCGGGTCGCGGAAGAATTCCAGCCAGGCCTTCTTGTCCGGGAACGGGAAAGGCTTGCCGGCCATGGCGTAGAGGTCGTCGATCACGCCGTAGACCGCGCGGCTGCCGTCGATGTGGTCGTGGTGGAGTCCCTTGATGTCCGGTCTCATGATTTTGCCGTTCCGCAAAACCGCCGCGGGCGCGGCGGCGATCGGGAAGATCACTTCTCTTCGAGTTTCCTGGCCACCTGGCCGGTGACCACCAGTATCTGTTCCAGGTCCTTGGTCTTGAAGCGCAGCAGCGGGATGCCGGCGGCGGTCAGGGCCTTGTCGACGAACTGCTCGTGGGCCACCCGCTTCTCCAGATCGTGGGCCCAGTCGTCCATTTCGACGACCAGGAGCACCCGGTTGCCGTCCCGGTCGCAGATGACGAAATCCAGCGCCTTGCGGATCAGGCGATTGACCTGATTCTGGCCGGCCTGCCCCTCTTCTACCGCGTCGAGGACGCTCGGCAGGTGGACCTTGGCGCAGACCGAGTAGCGTCCGCCGAACTCCCGGACCAGCTCGGTGAACAGCCGCTGTTCCGGTTCGCTCAAAAAATGCTTCTTGGCGACGAAGGGGTAACGCTCGTTGCGTTTCTCCGCGGCCCAGATGGCCAGGCGCATCACGGCCATGAACACGATCAGGCCGGCGAGAACGGCGTAAGGAAGCAGCCAACCCATAACGGAACGAAGCTTAAATATGGCCTTCTTACTATACCCGACAAATAAGATCCGTCCCAG
>JBAIWZ010000087.1:0-3176 GCA_037916955.1 Acutalibacteraceae bacterium
CGCCAGCGCCGCCGCGCAGTTTCACCAACTTCCCCGTCCCGCCGCCGGCGGCCGACCGCGTCGGCCTCGGCCAGCTGCTCTGGCCCTGCGGATCGCGGCGCATCACCCAGTATTACAAGCGCAAACACACCGGCCTGGACATCGGCGCCCCGATCGGCACGCCGATCTACGCGGCCGACAGCGGCGTCGTCGTCTACGCCGGCTGGAACAGCGGCGGCTACGGCAACATGACCATCGTCGACCACGGCGGCGGACTCTACACCCGCTACGGACACGCCTCCAAGCTGCTGACCAAGGTCGGACAGCGCGTCCAGCGGGGCGACGTCATCGCCCTCGTCGGATCGACCGGGCGTTCGACCGGCCCGCATCTCCACTTCGAGGTCATGACCGGCACCGACACCAACCGCCACAACCCGCTCGACTACGTGAAATGACCGTCATCGGAAGCCCGGGCCGCCAAGGCCCGGGTTTTGCGTCCCGCGTAAATTGGCCGAAATCTTGACACTTACGCCGGTTCGGGCTAGTTTGGGAGGTCATTTTCAAACTCTGAAAGGAGGCTGGAGATGGCCGCAGCCAAGAGAAGCAGCGTTTTCAGTTCGTTCACGGAGAAGGGCTACCGGATCAAGGTCAGCATCGTCTCCAAGCTGCCGCGCCGGTTCTTCCGGATCCGCGTCAGCCGGACCGTCGACGGCCGGCCGTGGGAACAGACCCACGTGCTCGACCTGCGCCACGATCCGGCCGGCGGCGTCGACACCGAGGACCTGCTGGCGCTCGAGGAGAAGACCGAGGAGATCCTGCAGCGCCTGCCGCAGTGACCGGAGTTCCTTACAAGGAGGACCTGATGGCCAACATCGACCTGCTGCGAACGTACCTGGCCGAGCACGCCACCAAGCGCGGCCTGCTCGACGGCTGGGTCGCGCTGACCGAACCGTATTTCGCGGTCCGGCAGCCGCGCCAGCTCGGACTGGAATCCGGACGGACCTGGAATCCCAAGCCGCTGGCCCAGGCGCTCAGCGAGGCGCTGGGACGGAGGATCGCTTCCGCCGACCTGATCGCCGTTTCGGCCGGCGCCTTCGCCGAAGGCCGGCCGGTCGACGACGGGCCGTACGAGGCCGCGGTCGCCGAGGGCCTGAGGCGCCGCTTCCAGGACGAGCTCTGGTCGACCCTGGGCAGCCGCCTGTTCTCGGTCTGCGGACCCCGCCTGCACGCGCGGTTCTCCATGATCCACGGGACGCCGGCCGCCGCGTCGGCCGCGGTCCTGCAGCTCGACCGCCGGATCAACGAGCTCGGCGGCAACGCCATCGTCGACAGCATCCTGCACCGGGTGCGCGACATCGCCGGCGGCGGACGCCACGAGGCCGTGGTCAACTTCCTGACGGCGATCATGGTCGGCGACTTCGAACTGGCGGCCCGGCTCAAGCCGCTGATCGAACGTCTGACCGAGGCCGTCCCGCTGGGCGAGCCCGGCGGCGAACCGGGCGTCTGGTACGTCCTGACCGCCTGACCGCTTCAACCGCGCCTTAACCGGGGCGGTTTTTTTGTTCCCGCCGGGGGATGGCGCGCCGGCTTGACCCCGGACCGGCGTTGGGTTTAAATCAGCCCGCACGCAGTTCTTTCCGCCACGGAGGCAACATGCCCACGGACCGGTTGGACGGTTTGAGACGTTTGCTCAGGGCGCGTTCCGCTGCCCCGGACCTGGCCGCCGAAGCGCTCGAGGCGCTGGGCCAGGTCTTCCGCAAAGACCCCGGACAGCCGTACGGCCTGACGCCCGCGGCCCGCCTCGACTGCGGCCTCGCCGCGCGGGCGGTCTCGGCGATCATCGGGATACCGCTGCCGGTCATCGAGCCCGTGTCGCTCGCGGGCCTGCTGTCGCCGTCAGCGGTCGAGGCCATGCGCCTGCCGCTCTGGGACAGCCTGCAGGGCCGGTCGTTCTACCGGCGCCTGTCGGACGCGTTCTCCGGCCTGACCATGCGCTCGGGCGCGGCGAGCCTGAACCGCGAGCTGCGCGGCCAGGTCAGCGGCCCGTTCGCCGGCCTGTACGACGCCGCCTGGCGCCAGGCGCTCGCCGCCAACGACCGGCTCAGCGAGCGCGACGTCCGCTGGACGATGATCGGCAGCCACTGGTGGCTCACGCTGAACGACGGCCTGAGCTACTACGCGCTGGCCTGCGGGATCGGCGACCGCGACGCCGCCGCCAGGCTGCGGCCGCTGGTCCATCTCCTGGCCCGCGCCGTGCCGCTCTCCGCCCAGCCCACCGGCGCCTGGTCGGTGCTCGTGGCGTGAGGCTCTTCCGGCAGCCCGAACGGCTGCCGGTTTTTTATCCAACGAAAAACCCCCGGCTGCGCGCCGGGGGTTCCCTGTTAGCGATCAGGATCTTTTCTTTCCGCGAACCTTCCGGACGATGAGGGCGACCAGCAGGCCGAGCAGGACGAACGGCAGGGCGATGCCGCCGCCGACCACGACCAGCCAGATGATGGCGACGACCACCTGCTGCAGCGCCTCGACCAGCGACCGGACCGCCTCCTTGAGCGAGGTCAGCGGCCGGAATTCCTTGGTCGGCACCTGGACCACCGGCTCTTCATCCAGCGTCACCGTGATCGTCGAGAAGGCGGTGACGTTCTCCAGATACTTGAGGCGTCCCTGGAGCGATTCGATGGTGCCGCGGATATCGCCGAGCCGCTGCTGGACCTTGAGGATGTCCTCGACGGTCTGGGCCCGGTCGAGCACCTTCAGGTAGGTCTGCTCCTGGGCCAGGGCGTTCCGGAGCTGGGCTTCGAGGTCGGTATACTGTTCGGTCACGTCCTGGCCGCTGGCGGTCTCGTTGTTCACCGTCAGGGCGAAGGCCTTGATGCCCTCGACCGTCTGTTCGAAATCCTTGGCCGGAACGCGGACGGAGATCTGACCGTAGTGCGTGCCGTCGGCGCGCGCGCTGACCGAGGAGTTCTGGACGAACCCGCCCTTCTGCTGGGCCAGCGCGGTGATCTTGGACACGGCCTCGACCACGTCCTTGACCGTCAGCTGGAGCGAGCCGTTCTTGATGATCTTCTGGTCGACCTCGGCCGCGGTCTGGCCGCCGGTCGGAGGCAGCACCGGCATCGGCGACGGGGCGTAGGCCGCGTCATAGGCGACCCCGGCGCTTTCCTGGGTGACGGCCCCGTAAGCGGCTTTCGAAGGAG
>JBAIWZ010000088.1:0-4886 GCA_037916955.1 Acutalibacteraceae bacterium
GAAGATCAGGCGGTAGCCGTCGGTCGGCGTTCCCGGTCCGAAGCCCAGCGCCCGGCGGTGCTCGTCGGCCTCACGGAAGCGCCGGAGGAACCAGGCCCGGTCCAGTTCCGCCTCTCCGAATTCGAACAGCCGGATGGCGATGGACGACTTGGACGAGTAGGTTCCTGTGCCCACGATACGGCCGGCATCGTCGGCCGCGCGGACCACCGCGCCGTTCTCCAGGTCCTTGGGCGCCGCGGCCAGGGCCCCGGAAAATACCCAGGGATGGCGGTATTTCGCCTGCGTTTCCTTGCCTCGGCTCAGTTTCAGGGTCGGGATATCTTGCATAGGTGGCGTTTGCCGTTACGTCGGAATAGTAAGGCCATAATACATCATACCGGCCGCGGAGGCGCAATCGGCGCGTTTGACTTTGCTCCCGCCGTGCCGTTCAATGGAAACGGCGCATCGCGCCCGATCTTTTCACTTAAGGGGCATAGGAGGATGCCATGGCCGTCGACCAGGCCGTCCTTTGGAAGCTGCTCATGCCTTTGGTCGCCAACAAGAAACTGGTATCGGAGTCCCTGAGCCGGCTGAAGCCGCTTTGCGAAGCGGCCAACCGCGGTAAATACGACCTCAGCCGGCCGAGCTATTTCAGCGAGGCGGACGCGGCCAAGGCCATCGCCCAGGCGATCGGCCGTCCGGTCCGGGCCGTGACCGCGATCTCCGCGTCCAAGAAGGCCCTCGGCCCGCCGGAACTGGCGGCGGACGAGGTCTTCATGATCAATCAGGGCCTGAACATCGGCGAGAGCCTCTGGCAGGTGTTGTGGGACCGGCACAACTACCGGATCACCACCGGCCTGAAGGCGAAATTCGGCGCGGACTTCAAGGACAAGCTGTCCGCCGCCCTGCGCCAGAGTTTCGCCGACGACCTGATGAACGCCATGGTCGGCGCCATCCAGGGCCAGCGCTGGAGCCGGCATCGCGCCTGCCTCTGGAACAACGTCTGGCAGACGACCTTCTACTTCATGGCCAGCGCCGCGCTCGGCGAGACGTCGCGCTGCGACGACCTGGCCGAGCTGATCCGGATGCTCGGCAAGGGCTTGCCGCTGTGCTGCAAGAACGCCGACCCGCAGGTCTGGATCGTACTGGTCGCGTGAACGCGGCCGCCCCGCCGGCTCCTCGGAGAGCCGGCTTTTTTTGTCGCCGGCTCGGCGATCCGAAAACCCGGAAGGACTTTCCTCCCGGGTCTTTTCTTGCCGTCGTGATCCGTCCGTCCGGTCAAAACAGCTTATAGAACAGCGACAGCGCCAGGAGGGCGTGCGACAGGGCGACGCCGATGGTCGTATAGGCCAGGCCGTGATGCAGCCGGAGCGGGACCGGCCGCTTGCGCAGGTCGCTGATGATGGGCACCGAAGCCGTCGACAGGAGGAGCGTCAGGGTCAGCAGGCCGAAATACATGACCAGCGGCTTGCCGAGGATCGGAAAAGTGGCCAGTTTGAACAGCATAGGTCAGGGCGTGACGGTCACCGATCCGGTCATCGACGGGTGAATGCCGCAGCGGTAGTCGAAGGTGCCCGGCTTGGTGAAGGTCAGCACGTAGGTGTCGCCCTGGTTGAGATCCGGCGAAACGCTGTCCGCGGAGATGCCGGCCAGATCGCCGCCGTCCACGGTCTTGACCGAGTGAGTGACCGGGTCCTGGTTGGTCCAGGTCACCCGCGAGCCGGCCCTGACCGTCAGCGACGGCGGGTTGAACGAGAAGTTGCTGATGGTCACGGCGTACTGGCCCGCCGGCTGGGTCGACGGAGCCGCCGGAACGACGGGCCGCGGCACCAGCGCCGGGGCTTCGGAGGCCGGAGCGGTGCGGCCGGCCGGCTCTCCGGTCACGGCCGGAGCGGCGGGCGCGGTCGCCGCGGGAACGGCCGGCTGCTGGCCGGCGGGCGCGGCGGGCGGGGTCCCGGCGCAGCCGGCGCCGATCAGCAGCAGGCCGGCCGTCAGGAATATCGGATGTTTAAAGTTCATAGGCGCGTCAATAACCGGGCTGTGAGGCGGCGGGCGCCGGCGCCGGCACCGTTTCGTAGGGCTGGGGCGGCTCGTAGGCCGGCGCGTTGGTGTCAGCGGAACTGCCGTTGACGGCGGGCGGCGTCGTTTCGAAACTGATGCATCCCGCGCCGATGAGCAGCAGCCCGGCGGCCAGGGCCATGAGTATTTTTTTGCCCATACGGAGACCTGAGCGTTATTTAGCCGATCATACGAGGATCGTCGTCACGGCAAGGCGAAGGCGGCGCGGACCACCGCGGTCACCTTCTTGTCGATCGTCGTCGTGTCGTAGGCGCCGTAATCCGATATCTCGGTGGAGTTGACGGCGGTTATTTGGAAGACGCCCATGCTGGCGGACTGGACCGATCCCAGCTTGGCTCCGGTGGCGGCGGCAATGCGGTCGGCGCGGTTCTGCGCGTCCTTGGTCGCCTCGGACAGCATGTCGAGCTTCAGGTCGGCCAGCTTGCCGTAATAATATTCGAGCGGTTCGCTCGAGAAGACGATCCCCTTTTCGAGCAGGGCGGCGGCCGCGTCGCGGGCGACGGCCGTGACCTTGTCGACCTCGCCGGACTCGACGGTGAAGCCCTGATCGAGCGCGTAGCCGACGACCGGGTTGGAACCGCAGCCGCCTTTCTCGCCGTAATACTGATTCATGCCGCCGCAGGTCGCCGTCACGTCCATGGACATGACGGTGATGGCGTCGCCCGGAATGCCTTTCTGGGACAGGTAATCGAGAACGGCCTTGAAATCCTGCTGCAGCAGCTTGCTGCCTTCGGCCGGATTATCGCCGTTGACGGTCCGCATGACCCGCGCCCGCCATTTCACCGTGTCCGACTTGATGCTGCGTTCGGCCGAACCGGTCACCGACAGGCTCCGGCTCAGCGCCTTGACCTTATAGAAGGAACCGGCCACCACCAGCGTTCCGATGATCAGGCTCAGCCCGATGATCAGCGCCGCCAGCGCGTGACCCGGATATCTTTTTTGTTCATCCATAGACCTGGTCGGTTAGGGTTCAGGTCCGGCATCAGCCGAACCGTTTGGACAAAATATAAAATACGCCGCTTAGGACGGTCAGGGCCCCGACCGGCATGGCGACCTTCTGGAACGGGAACATCGCCCGGCCGCGCCGCGACTTGATCGCCAGGTACCAGCGGGCGGCGGCGGCGAAGGCAACGCTGCCGACGACGATGCCCAGGACCAGCTTGTCCACGCCCCAGAGCTTGTTCAGCGGATGGCCGATGTAGCCCATGAAATACAACGGCACGACGATCATCCCGTAATAGGCGGCGGCGATGGCGGCGTCGCGCCGCGGGAAAACGATCTTCCGGCGGACGCACCAGTCGGCCGTCCACATGGACAGGGAAATGGTCAGCCCGCCGATCCAGACGCCGGTGACCGTGTCGTCGATGCCCAGCCATTTGGCCAGGCCGATGCCCCCGGCCACGGCCACGGTGCAGACCGGGCAGATGGCGTGAGCGGCGCCGGCCCAGAACAGTCCGGTCGCGGCGGCGATGGCGGCGAGCTTCTTCATATTATTTGGCCTCGATCCTGATGAACTTTACGGCGCCGGCCTGATCGATGTAACGGAGAGCCAGGTCCGGAGCATAGCCTTTGGCATTGGGCCAGATCGCGCCGAGCGGGTTGACCTTGGGCTGGGACAGGTCGACGTACCGGGCCTCGACCAGGCCGCGGGCCCTGTCCAGCTTCAGGGTCGCGGGCACGTCCTGATAGGCCATCTTGCCGTCGGCGATGATCACGAGCTGCGGCGCCGGGTCCCAGCCGGACTCCTGGATGGAGTTCGGGTGGATCTTGGGGCCGGCCGGGTTGCCCGTGTTGCCGGCGAAGTCGAACAGCGCGTAGTAATAGGTGTCGCCGTCACCGGCCTTGTTGAACTGGTCGATCTGGTCGAGCGTGCCGAACTCCTTGACCGTGAACCGGGCCTGGCCGCTCAGCGGCCGGAGCAGGCGGTCAAGATCGGCCGCCGAACCGAAATCGGCGGGCAAATTCGAGTAGTCGCGGAAGCGGAAAGAGACCTCGATCGGCTGGTTCAGTCCGACGGTCCGTTCGTATTGGACCTGGACCGGTTCGCCGGCGAAGTCCTTGAGTTTGACCGGCGCGGCAGCCGGAGCGGACGGTTTGACGGCGGCCTGTCGGGCCGACTCGCCGCCGAAATAGACGACCGGGCCCAGCCCGGCGACGACCATGATCACCGCGGCCGCGGTCAGGGCCAATTTTTGATTCTTGCCGGCCATAAAAACTGCGGTTTCTTACCTTATTGTCAGAGACAGTTTACCTTTTCCGCCGCGGCTCATCAAGCGCCGGGCCGCCGGCCGAGGGCTTTTTGCAGGTGATCCAGCAGCCGGACCATGGCCAGCGTGTCGGTGCCGCAATAGGCGCGAAGGTCTTTGATCAAGGACGCCTTGGCGGCGGCGGGCAGGGCCGGATCGATCAGCCGCGGCCAGCTGTCCGAAGCCGCGCCGCCTTCATGTATCGCCAGCGGCGCGTAGGAAACGTCAGGCGCCAGGACGGGCAGGACGTTCTTCAATGACCAGCTGCCGCCGAACGCCCGGTCGACATAGGAGCCGTCGCGGAACGGCCGGGCCAGGTCCCAGATCCGGTCGTTGACCGACTCGAAAAAGGCGCGGAATTCGGGCAGCCGCTGCCCGATCTCCCGGTTGCAGCCGGTCTCGAAGCTGGCGTTCCAGGCGATGACCGACCCCTTCGGTCCGATGCGGCCGGCCAGCGAGGCGGCCAGTTCGGGCGCCGGGTCGCGGTCATCCGCGGCCAGCAAATCATAGTGCTCCGTCCTGGCGTCCGGCGCGCGCCGGACGTGCAGCGAGTACTGGAACGGTATCCGCTGGTAGGGCCGG
>JBAIWZ010000089.1:0-2947 GCA_037916955.1 Acutalibacteraceae bacterium
GGCCGACCAGGCCGATGTTCGGGCCTTCAGGCGTGGCGATCGGGCAGATGCGGCCGTAGTGGGTCGGGTGCACGTCGCGGACGTCGAACCCGGCGCGCTCGCGGGAGAGGCCGCCGGGGCCCATGGCCGACAGGCGGCGCTTGTGCTCGAGCTCGGCCAGCGGGTTGGTCTGGTCCATGAACTGCGAGAGCTGCGAGGACATGAAGAACTCGCGGATGACGCCGATGATCGGCCTCGCGTTCACCAGGCGCGACGGGGTCAGGTTCATGATGTCCATCGTCGACATCCGGTCCTTGATGATGCGCTCCATGCGGGAGAGGCCGACGCGCAGGCGGTTCTGGACCAGCTCGCCCACGGCGCGGATGCGGCGGTTGCCGAGGTGGTCGACGTCGTCCGGCTCTTCCTGGGTGATGTTCAGGCGGATCAGTTCGCGGACGATGGTGACGATGTCCTCCTTCTTCAGGATGCGGTTCTCCGGCTTCTCCAGGTCCTCCTGCCGGTCCTTGAGGGCGAAGCGCTGGGCGAACTTGTAGCGGCCGACCTTGCCCAGGTCGTACCGGTCGAAGTTGAAGAACATCGAGTGGATCAGGGACCGGGCGTTGTCGGCGGTGGCCAGGTCGCCGGGGCGGATGCGCTTGTAGACCTCCTTCAGGCCCTCCTCCTCGTTCTTGGCGGCGTCCTTGTCGATGGTGTTCTGGATGTACTTGATGCTCGGGTGCTTATCGACGTCGGCGAACAGGCCGAGGATCTCCTCGTCGCTGCCGTAGCCGAAGGCGCGCAGGAGCGAGGTGACGGCCACCTTGCGCTTGCGGTCGATCTTGACCCAGATGACGTTGGACGTGTCCGTCTCCATCTCCAGCCAGGCGCCGCGGTTGGGGATGATCTTGGCGCCGAAGAACTTGCGGGCGCGGTTCAGCTCGGTGGTGAAGAAGACGCCGGCGGAGCGGACCAGCTGGGAGACGACGACGCGCTCGATGCCGTTGACGATGAAAGTGCCCCGGTCGGTCATGATCGGGAAGTCGCCGAGGTAGATCTCCTGTTCCTTGGTCTCGGCCGTCCGCTTGTTGATCAGGCGGGCCTTGACCCGGAGCGGCGCCTCGAAGGTCAGGTTCTTGGCGCGGGTGGTGGCCTCGTCGAACTTCGGCTCGTCGAGATAGTAGTCGAGGAAATAGAGTTCGAGATCGCGGCCGATGAAGTCGCGCACCGGCGAGACCTCCTCGAACAGTTCGCGGATCCCGTCCTTGAACAGCCAGTCGTAGGACTTCTTCTGGATCTCCACCAGATCGGGGAGCTGCATCGCGTCCACGATCGGCGTGAAGGTCTTGCGCGTCTTGTCCGCCGGTACGGCTCGTTTGAACATGCTCATAGTGAGGTTGGAGAACAGGATTTTCGCCGCAAATATTTAGGACCCGAAGCCGGCGGCGGCCGACGGAACGACGCCGCCGATTTCGGAGCCTCAATGTTTTGCAGAGTACAAAAATATCCCCCTGCCTTTGCAGCGATCGCACACGAAACGATGCGACAGGGTGGATTGGGATCGGTTGTGCTTACGAAACCGGCACCTGGACGAACATGCCTTTGTTCGCGGCCGCTGGTCAATGGCTAGATGGCGCTTAACGCGCTCCTGCCAACCCAATAAATGGGAGCGGTGGTTCCAAGACAAGATAGCAGAAGACCGATTAAGCGTCAAGGGGAAAACGGGCGTCCTGTCAAGCCCGAACAGTTTTTGACGATAATAGAGCGGATTTAGCCTTATTTTTCATCAGGCCGGGCGGCACCGTGTGAATAGCCGAAATCCACACCGGCGGGCTTCGGCCGGTTTAGGCCTGAAAACGGCGACTTGACGCCGACCGGCGGGCGGCAGGTCGGAGACGTATGTCGCAAGCTACATGTCAGACCGGATTGACAAAAGAGCTAAAATCTGATATGGTTCGCCGTTACGCTCCTTGAAAAGTGTGTGAACCGAAGCAGTTGAACCGGCAGCAAAACGCAGTAGAAACCATGGGGCAGAA
This sequence comes from Acutalibacteraceae bacterium, assembly GCA_037916955.1. GTDB lineage: Bacteria > Patescibacteriota > Patescibacteriia > SG8-24 > SG8-24 > JBAIWZ01. The sequence goes on from JBAIWZ010000089.1 coordinate 2,013, forward strand.
GTTTTTGCGGCTCTACCCCGACCGAAAGGAGAAAGCCATGGCCACCAGTAACTCGGCACGTCAGGAAGGTCGGGGGGCGGGCTCGCAAGCCGCCGCCGACAGCACCGCCGTCAACACGGACGAAGCGATCTTCACCTGCAGCACGGAGAAGTGCGGCAAGCGCGGTCCCGCGGAGCAGATGTACAACCGCAGCTGCGACCCGATGACCACGAGCCGCGCGGACATGCTCAAGAAGATCCTCTGCCGCGACTGCGCCGCGGACCTGTCCCGGCACAACGGCAAGCGCCTCTGCGAACCCGGTTCGGGCGTCTACCGCCTGAACCACACGCTGCGCAAGATGGCCGAGGACGACTCGGTCCGCGCGCGCCGCGAAGACCTGGCCCGCTGGGTCATCGGCAAGAAGGCCGAACGCGACGCGGCCCTGCACGCCCAGGAGGACGAGCGGCGGCGCAACGAGATGCGGCAGTCCGGGGACGACATGGTCCGGCGCTACGCCCGGTCCTACGCCGAGTCGTCCGAGGTCTCGGCTGATCCCGGAACGGTCCGGCCCCAGCCGCGGCTGCTCGGGGACGGCAAGACGCACGTCTGCGGCCTGCCCATCCCCTGCTGCCGTCACGACCGCCCCGCCGAGTGCTACATCACGAGCATGGGCGAGGTCGTCGGCATCTGCCGCCGGGCCGCCGGGATCTTCGTCGAGGTCTTCCGCGCCGCCGAGGCCGAGGGCGACCGGGGCTTCCGCAAGCTGCTCTGGACCCGCGACCTCAAGAAGGCGACGTATCTCGCGTCCCGCTGGCTCGGCGAAGAGCCTCCGGCCGACGACGAGGAGTGATCGCGGCTCGAGACCGGCTCAACGCGAGTTGAGAAGGTCGACAGCCGGGATGACCCCGCCGGATCCGCCTCAACGTCCGGCCGCCGTCAGCGATGACGACGGCCGG
>JBAIWZ010000090.1:0-3129 GCA_037916955.1 Acutalibacteraceae bacterium
GCTCCCGAAGGAAGCGGCACCCGAGGCCGCCGACTTCAGCGCGCCGCCGGATCCGAAGCTGGGCGACCTGTCGTTCGCCTGTTTCGGCGCGGCCAAGATCGTGAAGAAGCCGCCGGTCGCGGTCGCCCAAGAGCTGGCCGAGAAATACGAACCCGCCGGCCTGATCGCCGAGGCCGCCGCCGCCGGCCCGTATCTGAACTTCCGCCTCGACCGCGCCGCCTTCGCCGCCGCGCTGGTCGACGAGATCCTGGCCGCGCCCGCCGCCTTCGGCCGCCAGCCGGCCAAGGGCGAACGGATCATGATCGAGTACGCCCAGCCCAACACCCACAAGGAATTCCACGTCGGCCATCTCCGCAACGTCTGCCTCGGCCAGTCGGTCGTCAATCTCTGCCGGGCCGCCGGCTTCGAGGTGATCCCGGTCAGCTACATGGGCGACATCGGCGCGCACGTGGCCAAGTGCCTCTGGGCGCTGAAGAAATTCCACGCCGGCGAACCCGCGCCGGAGAACCGCGGCAAGTACCTCGGCCAGATCTACGCCGAGGCGACCAAGCGCATCGAGGAACCGGAGCTGCCGGTCAAGGGCCCGGTCGAACCGAACCCCGACGCCGTCGCGCCGATCATCGACGCCATTTCGCTCGGCTACCGCGAGGAGGTCGCCGAGGTCCAGCGCGCGCTCGAGGCCCGCGTTCCGGAATGGAACGGCCTCTGGATGGACACGCGGCAGTGGAGCATTGACGAGTTCAAGGAGATCTTCAGCGAGCTGGGCATCGAGCTCGACCGCTGGTACTGGGAGTCCGAGGTCGAGGAGCCGGGCAAGAAGCTGGTCAAGGAACTCCTGGCCCGCGGCCTCGCCCAGGAAGGAGAGCGCGGTGCGATCATCGTCGATCTGGAGAAGTACGGCCTGGGGATCTTCCTTGTCCTCAAGTCCGACGGCAGTTCGCTCTATGCCACCAAGGAATTGGCGTTGGCTCAGCTGAAATTCAAGGAGTATCAGAACGTCAGCCGCAGCATCAACGTCGTGGATTCCCGCCAATCGCTTTATTTCAAACAGTTCTTCAAGACGCTCGAGCTGATGGGATTCGACAAGCTGAAGACGACGCATCTGGCCTACGAGTTCGTCACGCTGAAAGAGGGCGCCATGTCGTCGCGCAAGGGCAACATCGGGGCCTACGAGGATTTCCGGGACGAGATGAAGGAGCGCGCGGCCGCCGAGACGCGGCAGCGCCGGACCGAGTGGGACGAGTCCCGCGTCGCCGAAACCGCCTGGATCGTGGCCGAGGGCGCGATGAAGTTCGGAATGCTCAAGCAGGACCCGGACAAGCCGATCGTCTTCGACATCGACGCGGCGCTGTCCTTCGACGGCTTCACCGGCCCCTACGTCCAGTACGCCCACGCCCGCCTGTCGTCGATCCTGGCCAAGGCGCACGAACCGGCCAAGGATCTCGGCGCGGAGCCGGCGGAACCGGCGGCGGTGGAATTCGCCGCGCTCGCCGCGGCCGCGCGGTTCCCGGAGGTCGTCGCCGAAGCGGCCGCCTTGTACAAACCGTCCGTCCTCGCCCAATACCTGTTCGATCTGGCCCAGGCCAGCAACGATTTCTACCGCGACGCGCCCGTCCTGGTCGCCGACGGGGCGGTCCGCGCGCGACGACTGCGCATCGTCCAGGCGCTCCGGGCCGTCCTCGCCGACGGCCTCGGAATGCTCGGCATCAAAGCGCCCGATGAGATGTGAACAGACCCGTCGTATGACGGGTTTGACATCAATGAACGCGAGGTCTACTTTATCGCAGGACCTCGCGGTTTTGATCGCGCTGGTTTCGTCCTTTGAAAGGGGAACGGTCATGCGTAAAAATGCCGTGTCCGACGGACGGACCGATGGTTTCGAGACCGGCAGCTTCCGCGACTATGCCGGAGATCCGGCGCGGGCCGCCGAACTGATAGACTGGTACATCTCCGTCTTCAACGCCAAAGGCGATGGGGAATGGGGCGAGCATTGGACGCCGGACGCGGTCCGGTCGAAGCTGTTCGCCGATATCGACGCCGAAGCCGGCCGCGCCCTGATCGCCACCTGGCGGGTCGGCGGCGATCTGGCCGGCCTGTCGCTCCTGTTCGTCGACCGCGCCGCCGAGGTGCTGTCGCTCAAGGACCTGCCGCCCGCCTGCCGCGAGCCCGCCGTCCTGGCTGCCGCCCGCGACCGGCTGGTCCGGCTGGTCGGCAGCGACACCGTCGTGGCGCAATACCGCGAACTCGGCATCCGCTGCGAATTCCGATCGGGCCTCGACCCGGTGGCCCGGCTGATGCTCGACCCCGGTCTGGCTTCGATGGAGCTCGGCGCCAGGTACGTCTGTTTCTGGACCAGCAAGAACAGCCGGCTGTACCCGATCGTGATCGGGCTCAGCATGGTGCCGGTCCACGACTTCGGCGATGCCGCCGGCGACGTCCTGGTCGTCGGCAGCTGCGCCTGGCTGAGCCGGTGCCTGAAATTCCCGCGGCCGCTTCTCAAGGCGGTGATCGCGGTCCGGCTGGCCTGGTGGAAGATCGTCGGGGAACGACTGAACGAACGGGGGACAGATCATGGATCGCTTTAGGACCGGCCCGTACCTGAGCCGTTATCCGGACCACTGCGAAGGCGCGAGCGATCCCGGCCGGTACGTGGTCCTGCTCAAGACCGCGGCGGCCAAGGCGCCGGTCGCGTTCAGCAGCCCGTCGTCCGGTTCGCTCGACGAGATCGTCGCCTTCGATGCCGCCGAAGCCGCCGGCCCCTACATGGGCCAGATCAACCTGATCGAGGTTTCTTCGTTCTGCGGGGTCGGCGGCCTCATCTGGGGTTACGACCTGGCCCGTTCCGAAAGCTTGCGCGACGCGCGCCTGCTTGATCTGGACCAGGGCAGCCGGAAGGTGCCGGTCTTCGACGGCCGGCCGCTTTCCGAAGCGTCCCGTTGTCTGCTCGGGACCGCCGACCGGCGGAAGTTCCCGATCCGGCCGGGGTCGCTCTGCCCCGCGGCCTACAAGACCGTCATCTGCCGGTCACCCGGGATCGCCTTCGGCGCCTTCGGGGTCGGGATCGCGGCCGATCGGTCCTCGTCCGCCTGCGTCTTCATGGAGGACGGCGGCATCGTCGCGCCGGGCTCG
>JBAIWZ010000091.1:0-1839 GCA_037916955.1 Acutalibacteraceae bacterium
GGGTGCGCAGCGCGCTGCCGATTCCTTCCAGCAGCGCGGGCGGCAGCAGTTCGGCGAGGTCGTGCTCGCGATCGAAGGCGTCGTTCATGGCAACACGCCGGCGACGAAGGCCGCCTCGTCAAGGCCATGCCGGCTCGAAAGTTCGGCTTCGCGGTCATGGCGCCGAAAGACTGCGCGCAACAAATGCTCGAAGGTCTCGACCACACCGGCACCGGTCAGTGCCGAAGCGAAAGTCAGCGGCCACGGTACGCCTTGCCAGCGCTTGCGGATTTCCTCCTCGGTGACAATGGCCGGCAAGTCGCGCTTGTTGAACTGGACGACCATGGGCAGATGCTCAAAATCGAGACCGACCCGGCCGCAGTTTTCCGACAGGTTGCGGAAGGACTCGGCATTGTTGGTTTCCTCGGTAACCTGCGAGTCGGCGACGAAGACGACGCCATCCGCGCGGGACAGCACGGCCTTGCGGGTACCGTCATGGGCGACCTGGCCGGGGACCGTGAACAGCCTGAACTTGACCAGCAGGCCGCTCGGGGCGATGAAGCCCATCGGCAGCAGGTCGAAGAACAGGGTACGGTCGCCTTGCGTCTCCAGCGTCATCAACTCCCCCTTCAGGGCCGGTGACAGCAGACTGTGCAGGCGCATCAGGTTGGTGGTCTTGCCGCTTTGCGCCGGGCCGTAATAGACGAGCTTGAAGGTCAGCTTGTCGTTGTCCCGTTCCGGCATTCTGGGTTCCTCGCCACCAGGGTTGCGTTGTTACTTGTCCTGGAATTCCGGATCCAGTATCACCGAGCCGTCGGGGCCCCAATTGACCTGGGTGATGCCTGGCTCCAGTTCTTCGAGTCGCCGGCGTTCCGCTTCCTCAGGACTCAGGTTGCCGGCGGCGACGCGGGCCAGGTCGGCCAGACGCCGGTTCTCCAGGGCCAGCGCATGGCTGGCCAGCGATTGGGCCAGGGCGGTGATCAATTCGTAGTCGTTCCAGGGCTTGGCAACGAAGCGGTCGATGCCGACCTCGTTGACGGCACGGGTGAGCGCGTTGAGGTCGGCGTAGCCGGACAGGATCAGCCTGGCACTGTCCGGCTGTACGGCCTTGACCTGGCGGAGGAATTCGATGCCGTCCATCTTCGGCATCCGGTAGTCCGTCATGAACAGGTCGAAGGCGCGATGGCGGGCCCGCTCCAGTGCAACCAGTGGGTCGCTGAAAGCCTCGATCTCCAGAGGGAAAGTGGTATCGCCGGTACGGCAGGGCACGGCCTTGAGCAGGCGGCGCAGGCTGTTCAGGATGGCTTCCTCGTCGTCGAGGATCAGGATTCTGCTCATGAGCGGTCTTCCACGCGGATATAGATGGTCATTGGCTTGGTTTCGTCCATCGCCTGCAGTTGCCGCAACTGGTCGATGACCATGTCGTCCAGGCAGTAATTGGTGTTGAGCAGCAGGTAGCCGTCATGATGCCGCAGGGCGCGATTGAGCGTCATGCCGGGTTTGAGCTGGGAGGGACGCAGTGCCACTTCCTTCCAGAGCCGCGGCGGCGGCTCTTCCTTCTTCATGTCGCGCAGGGTGAAGGCGCGGGCGATCTGTTTGATATGAACCTTCAGCATCAACTGCTCTTCGCGCTCGATTTCCAGGAGCTGGTCGATCAGGCGGCGGTCGATGATCTGGCCCGCGGCGGCCAGTTCATAGCCCTGGGGATGGACGACCTCGCGGGCCAGGATCATGCCGGGTCGCAATTCGACCGGCCGCAAGGCATGCTCCTTGGCCGTGTCCACGTTGATCTCGTTGAGCAGGGCGGTAAAGGCGTTGACCACCGCCGGGTCGTAGTAGCGGCCGCGGCCGGCGACGATG
>JBAIWZ010000092.1:0-1612 GCA_037916955.1 Acutalibacteraceae bacterium
AGGTCGAGCCGGCCGACGAGTCTGAGCAGCCACGACCGGATCAGCCACTTGGGCCGGCCGCCGCGCCAGAGGTCCCAGTTGGTCATGAGCAGCCAGCCGCCCGGCCTGAGCACGCGGTTGGCCTCCCGCAGGACCTGAAGACGGTACCGTTCCGAGGGAATGTGGTGCAGCGAAGCGACGGCGATGACGGCGTCGAAGGCGGCGTCTTCGTATGGCAGGGAAAGCATCGAGCCGACGCGAAAATGCGCCAGCAGGTCGGACGAATTCTTCCTGGCGATGGCGATCAGTTCCGGCGAAGCGTCCAGACCCTCGTAATCGACAGCCGACCCTTCGAACGCCCGGAGAGCCCGGCCGCTGCCGCAGCCGAGGTCCAAAACTCGGTCGCCGTTCCTGACGTGAGCGGCGAGTTCCTTGAATTCCGGCCACAGCTGGCCGCCGCGGCTGGCGGCGAACTCGCCGGCAATGGTATCGTATCCGCGGCGAACGTCGTCTAAAATTTTCCTGGCTGTTTCTTCGCGCATGAAAGCGTCAAATTCGGCGGCGAACAGGATAATTGAAGCATCTCTGGCCCGGGACGTCCAAACCAAGGCCGAGTTCTTGGAGCTGGCCCGGCGCACGGCCAACGGCCTCGGCCGGCGGATGCCGCCGACGGCCGAACTCCGGCGCGCCTATCTGGCCGCGGTCGAAGCCGATCCTGCCAACGCGCGGCCGTGGCTGGACAAGGTCCTGGTCCGGCGCGAGGTCCGCTCTCTCTCCGGCGTGGCCGTGGTCACGGTCCTGACCAAGCCCTGGCCCTGCCCCGGCCACTGCGTCTACTGCCCGACCGAGGCGCGCATGCCGAAAAGCTACCTCTCGAACGAACCGGCCGCGGCACGCGCTCTGGCCCTGAACTGTGACCCGTGGAGGCAGACGTTCCAGCGGATCAAGTCGCTCGTCGCCAACGGCCACCCCGCGGACAAGATCGAACTGATCGTCAAAGGCGGAAGCTGGTCGGCGTATCCGCGCGACTATCAGCGCTGGTTCATCAAGCGCTGCTTCGACGCGGCGAACGCCGCGGGGTCCGCTCGCTCGCCACGCTCGGCAAATCTCGCCTCGGCCCAGAAGATCAACGAGAACGCCGCGCACCGGATCATCGGCCTGACCCTGGAAACGCGGCCGGACCTGATCACGCCCGAGGAGGTCAGCCACCTGCGCGAGCTCGGCTGCACCCGGATCGAACTCGGCGTCCAGTCGCTCGACGACCGGGTACTGAAACTCGTGAAGCGCGGGCACGACACGTCCGCGGTCGTCGCCGCCGTCCGGCTGCTCAAGGACGCCGGCTTCAAGACCGACTTTCACCTGATGCCCCAGCTCCCCGGCTCCACGCTGGCCTCCGACCTCCGGGGACTGCGCCGCGTCTTCCGCGACCCGGACTTCCGGCCGGACATGATCAAGATCTATCCCTGCGTCGTCCTCGAGTCGGCCGAACTCCACAAATGGTGGAAGCGCGGCGTGTACCGGCCGTACCCGGTCGAAGAACTGATCGACGTCCTGATCCGGGCCAAGAAGGACATTCCCCGCTACTGCCGCATCTCGCGGCTGATCCGTGACATCCCCTCGACCTCGGTCCTCG
>JBAIWZ010000093.1:0-1831 GCA_037916955.1 Acutalibacteraceae bacterium
CGAGCGGCAGCTGTTTTTCGGCGCCGCGTCCTTTGATCATAAAAATATTCTCGACAGCGCGCGGCGACAGCGGATCGGCGGCCAGGCCGTAGGCGGTCTCGGTCGGAAAGACGACCGCGCCGCCGGACCGCAGGACGGCCACGGCGTCGGCCAGGGCGCGCGCGGACAGGCGGCTGCGGCTGACCCGGATCGTCCGCATATCAATCGAACGAGGCCGCGGTCAGGCGCAGACCCTCGGTGATGCCGACGTTCGCTTTCCAGCGCAGCGTCCGGGCGGCGCGCGCCGGATCCAGGCAGCTGCGGCGGTCCTCGTTGGCCTTGGCCGGACCGTGGATCGGGTTGTCCGGACGACCGGTTATTCGGCTCAACTCGGCGTAAATACGGTTGATGGAAGTTTCGCGCCCGGTGCTCACGTTGAAGACCCCGGCGGCGCGCTTGGCGAGGGCCGCGGCCGCGGCGCGGGCGACGTCGCCGACGTAGACGAAATCGCGGGTCTGCCGTCCGTCGCCGTTGATCGTGACCGGCAGGCCGCGGTTCAGGCGGTCGAGGAAGATCGCCACCGCGCCGGCCTCGCCCTGGGCGTTCTGGCGCGGACCGTAGACGTTGGCGAACCGGAGAATGGAAGCGGTCGGCCCGCCGGACGCCTGGCCGGCGATCAGGTAGCGTTCGAAAGCGGCCTTGGCGATCCCGTAGGGCGACGACGGCTCGAGCGGTTCGGTCTCCGGCGTCGGAAATTTCCGGGCGCTGCCGTAGGCCGCGGCCGACGAGGCGAAGACGATGTGCCCGGCCTTGGCGGCGCGGGCGGCGCGCAGGACGTTCAGGCCGCCGATGATGTTGATCTCGGCGTCGGCGATCGGATCCTCGGTCGAACGGCGCACGCTGATCTGGGCGGCGAGATGGACTATCGCGGCCGGCTTGATCCGCGCGAAAAGCGCCGGCAGCCGCGGCGAGCGGATGTCGGTGACGTGGAGCCGCACGCGGCGGTCGAGATTCGCGCGGCGGCCGGTCGAGAGGTCGTCGACGGCGTGGACGCGGTGACCCAGCGCGAGCAGCCGGTCGGCGACATGGGAACCGATGAAACCGGCGCCGCCGGTCACGATGACATTGGCCATATTGGACAGAAGGAACGAGGTCGCGCCGGAATCCGGCGTCTAGTCGTTTTTCTGCTTAACCGAGCGCAAATAAGCTTCGACAAAAGCGTCGAGGTCGCCGTCGAGGATCCGTTCGGCGTCAGAGGTCTCGAACTTCGTCCGGTGGTCCTTGACCATCTTGTACGGATGCAGGACGTAGGAGCGGATCTGATTGCCCCATTCCGCGCTGGTGAATTCGCCGCGCAGTTTCTTCTTCTCGGCGTCGCGCTCCTGAAGGTAGATGGCATGCAGCTTGGCGCGCAGGATGCGCAGGGCCGTTTCCTTATTCTGGGTCTGCGAGCGTTCGTTCTGGCAGGTGACGACGATGCCGGTCGGCAGGTGGGTGACGCGCACGGCCGAATAGGTCGTTTGGACGCCCTGGCCGCCGTGGCCGCCGGACAGGTAGGTGTCGATGCGCAGGTCCTTGGCGTCGATCTTCACTTCCTCGATCTCGCCGAGTTCGGGCAGGGCCTCGACCAGCGCGAACGACGTCTGGCGCAGGTGGTCGGCGTTGAAGGGCGACAGCCGGACCAGCCGGTGCACGCCGGCCTCGCACTTCAGATAGCCGTAGGCCCAGCGGCCCTCGACCGAGAAGGTCGCGCTCTTGATGCCGGCCTCGGCGCCGCGATGTTCGTCGAGCATCTTGGTCTTCCAGCCTTTCCGTTCGGCGTAACGCAGGTACATCCGCAGGAGCATCTCCG
>JBAIWZ010000094.1:0-2405 GCA_037916955.1 Acutalibacteraceae bacterium
GCCGCGGCCGCGGTCAGGTAAGGCAGGAGTCCGGCGCTGCGCCGGCCGGCGGCGGCCGGGAGGGCCAGGAAGACGGTGATGAGCGTCAGGGCGTCGGCCAGACCCTGCGGCGTCGTGGCGATGAAAGGGGAGAGCGGCAGGAGCAGGAGCGCGGCCGAAGAGGCGGCCGCGAGCCGCGGCGGCCAGTCGAAGGCCCGGCGCAGGCTCCAGTAGGCGCAGGGAACGGCCAGGGTGAACGCGGCCGGCACCAGCCAGCGGTCGACCGGGAAAGGCCCGAAGCCGGACAGCCGGCCGGCGAGCGTGACCAGGGCGTATTGGCCGACGTAATACAGCGGCTTGGGAGTGATCACGCCGAAGCGGGCGATGGCCGCCTCGGTCGCCTGATGGATGAACGGGTCGAAGCCGTAGCCGACGGCATAGACGATCGCCGCGACGGACGCGGCCAGGAGCGCCAGCGCGGTCACGGGCAGGATGGCCAGGCCGGCGGCGGCGCCGGATTCGGCCAGGGCGTAGGCGGCCAGGAAAGCCAGGAAGAAGACAATGAAGAACATCCGCGGCACCGCGTCCCAGGGCGACCGGATGGACTCCTCGGTCACCGCGCCCGTCAGCAGGCGGAAGCCGTAGACGCAGAGCGACAGGCTGACGGCGGCCAGGGCCGCGCCGGCCAGCCAGGCGGCGAACCGGCCCGGGGTCAGGTCAGTTCCGCGCCGGCGGCCGCTTTTGAGCAGGGCCTGGGCCGTATTTTCGGCCGGCCTGACGGCCAGGAACAGGAACGGCGCCGCCAGGGTGACGGCGCCGCAGGCGAAGAAGTCGAGCTTATAAGCGTAATAGGCCAGGCTGCCCAGGACCGCCAGGGTGGAAATGAAGGCGACGAAGCCCAGATAAAACCGCCAGAAACGCGGTTCAACCGCGAAAAGCCGGGCCCCGGCCAGATAACCGGAGCCCGCCAGGTACGCGCCGGCCAGCCAGGGCGCGGCCGGATTTCCGGCCGGCAGCGACAGGGCGATCAGCCCCGCGGCTGTGAAAAACAGCGCGAAAATAGTATAATTTTTCAGTGACGACAGCGGCATCTTCAATATTGTAGCACGAATATGCTACCGCTTCCGCGCTGGAATGCCTACTCCAAGGAGTGGAACGCCAACATAAAACTTCTTCCCCACGACCGGCTGCTGGCGGCGACGCTGATCCCGCTGCTGCCGGCCTGGCTCAAGCCGAACCACGTCACCGTGGCTCGGATGTTCCTGACCCCGGTCGTCGTCTACCTGCTGGCCACGGCCAATTACGGCTGGGGCCTGACCTTGTTCCTGTTCACCGGCCTGACCGACGCGCTCGACGGTTCGCTGGCCCGGGTCAGGCGGCAGATCACCGACTGGGGCACCATCTTCGATCCGGTGGCCGACAAGCTCTTCATCGGTTCCGCGCTGGTCGTGATCGTGATCAGATACATCAACTTCAACCTCGGCATGGCTTTGCTCCTGGCCGAGGCGGCGATCATCGTCCAGGGCTGGTACAAGGTGCGGCACGGCCGGATCGAGCCCGCGAACGTCTGGGGGAAGATCAAGATGGTCTTCGAGGTCGCCGGCGTGGCGTCGCTCCTGGTCGCCTTGTGGTCGGGGATCGATCTCTGGCAGGATGTTTCCGCGAGCACTTTGGCCATCGCCCTGGTGTTCGCCATTGTCACCGTTCTGAGCCGGATAAGATAAAAATGAAGCCGAAAACCGCCAGATACATCTTCATCGCCGGGGCCGTCCTGATCGTATCGGCCTTCTTTTTCTTGTACGCCTGGCTGGCGGTCTTCGCGCCGCTCCGTTTCAATTCGCCGGACGAATCGGCCAATTACCATTTCACGCGCCTGTTCGCCGAAAGGGGCGAACTCTGGATCTTCGAGCCGCTGGACCTGTTCGCTCCCGGGATGATCCATCCCCGGAGCGTCAGCGTGACCGCCGAAGGGTTCCAGGTCCCGGGCGGCTTCCTCGGCCTGCCGGTGATCTACGGCACGATCGCCAAGGCCGCCGGTCCGGCCGCGGTGCCGTTCCTGACGGCCTTCTTCGCCGCGGCCGCGGCCGCGCTGTTCGGACTGCTGGCGGCCAGGTTCTTCGGCCGGCGGACGGGCGTGTTCGCCGCGCTCCTGCTGCTCAGCCAGCCGGTCTGGTGGTATGAAGCGTCGCGTCCGCTCATGCCCAACGTTCTTTTCTGCGTCCTGGTCATCGCCGCGGCCTGGCTGTATTGGACCGCCCCGCTCGGCCGCGGAGCCGCGATCAAGAAACTGGCCAGGCTGAAGCATACCGACGCCGCTCTGGCCGGCGTGGCCCTGGGCCTGGCGCTGGCCGTCCGTCCGGCGGAGATCTGCTGGATCGCGCTGGCCATCGCCGTCCTGGCCGCCTTCCATTTCCGCAAGCTGTCCC
>JBAIWZ010000095.1:0-8280 GCA_037916955.1 Acutalibacteraceae bacterium
TGCTGCTGCTCCTTTTTCCAAGGTGCGCGGTCATCTTCGGCCCGACGACCGCGGTTGTCAATGGCCGTTCTGGCGGACGATCCGTCCGATCATTTCGGAAGTCGGACCCCGAGAAGGCACGACTACAAAAAAGCCGCCCGGCGGCCGGGCGGCTGTCCGGTCAGGATCAAAGCTTCACGGATTCCTTGCAGACCTTGTCTCCCACGTAGGCCTTCAGGACCTCGAGCGGCACGGTGAAGACGATGGTGTTCGACTGGTCGGAAGAGATGTCGTTTATCGAATTCAGCGTCCTCAGGTGCAGGGCGCCGGGCTGGGCGGCCAGGATGCCGGCGGCCTTGGCCAGGTTCTCGGCGGCGATTGCCTCGCCCTCGGCGTTGATGTTCACGGCGCGCCGTTCGCGCTCGGCCTCGGCCTGCTTGGCGATGGTCCGGACCATGTCGGCCGGCAGGTTGATGTCCTTGAGTTCGACCGAGGTCACCTCGACGCCCCAGCCCAGCGTGGCCGCGTCGACGATCGACTCGATCTTGTCGGAGATGACCTGGCGCTGGGAAAGCAGGTCGTCCAGCGTCACTTCGCCGACGATGTTGCGCATGGTCGTCTGGGCCAGCTGCAGCACGGCGTAGTAGACGCTCTCGACCTCGAGCACGGACTTGGCCGCGTCGACCACCTTGTAGTAGATGACGGCGTTGATCTTGGCCGAGACGTTGTCCTTGGTGATGGCGTCCTGGGCCGGCACGTCGACGGCCTTGAGCCGCAGATCGACCTTCTTCATCGACTGGAAGACCGGCCAGATGACGCGCCAGCCGGGTTCGGCCAGGCCGGCGAAGCGGCCCATGGTGAACTTCACGCCGCGTTCGAACTGATCGACCTGCTTCAGGCTGGCCAGCCAGATGACGACGAATATGCCGACGGCCCACTCCAGATAAACCATATGGTGAACGTTAAAAATTCACGCGTTAAGGATAGCACTAGCGGGCCGGCGCGACAAAAACCGGCTGGCCGCGCTTCCGGGCCGGGTCTTAAACAGCCGTCTAGCGGAAAAACGGCGCTCCGGGTATTGACAATTCCCGATTTTTTTGGCAGGTTGCCCGGTCAGGCCTTCGGGCTTGCGACTTGCCGCCGAAACGGCAAAACGGTTCTTTGACAGAAACAGGTGCAACATGAGGATGCTCAAGTCGCCGCCGCCCGTGCCCGGAACCGGCATGATCTTCACCGACCCGCGCGGCACCGAAGCCGCCGCGGAACGCGCCCGGCGGTTCGCCGGACCGAACGGCCGTCTGGCCACGCTGCCGGACCTCGTCGACGCCCGGCTGAACGCCGGCCTCGGAGACCCGGCCTGGACGACGGATGTCGTCACGGACAGCGCCGAATACGTCGGGTTGTCGGAGGCCGGAACGCCGGTCATCGCCGTAGCCCACGGCCTCGGCCCCCTGGCCGATCCCGAGAGCCTCAGCGGCGACGGCCCGGCCATCGACGCCGAGGGCCGCGTCGGACGCGAGGACTTCCTGAACCTGCTGCGCGGCTTCTACGGCGACGTGACGGTCCTCGACCTGAACGCCGTCCTGCGCCGCCGCCGGTTCCCGTTCCTGGAGGCGCTGACCTTCGAGGAAGCGGTCGACGACCCGCTGGTGCGGGCTCGTCTCGGCCCGCGGGCCGGAGAATTCCTCGCGCATCACCTGCGGCTCTCCCAGGACTGGCTCCGCGAGCGCGACCGGGGAGCGATCTTCAACCGCTGCGTGCTGTCCCAGAGGGACGCCGCCTGCTTCAACTACCATCTGGCCGTTGACGCAGCGGCCGACCGGCCGGTCGGGCACCGGCTGCATATCTCCCAGGCCTTCGCCTGCGAGCACGGCCACTGGAACGGCCAGGCGCACGAAAGCCTGATCACCGAGATCGGCTGCGCCGGACCCCGCGACGCGGCACAGAAATTCGTCGGCGTCCGCGGCCGCGCGCGCCTGCGCCGGATCCATCCCGGCGAAAGCCTGGTCCTCGACGGCATGGCCCGCCACTGGCGCCGCCTGCTCGTCTGCGACTGGCCGCGTCCGGACCCGTTCCGGATGCACAACCTGGTCCGCTACGGCGACCAATGGTTCAGCCAGCACCGGCGCGAGGACGTCGGCCGGGACACGGGCGAACCGGAGCTCATGGTGCGGATCATCGAGCGGACCGGCCTGTCGCGCGACATGAAAGTGCGCGTCAGGAACGGCTGCCGCGAGCTTCTCTACGATCCTGCCTGGATCGCGCGGGAGGCCGTGCCCTGGGCCAACGCCTACCACATCGCCTCGGAACCGAGGACGATCTGGGAGGGCGACGATCCGGCCTGGGTCGAGGTCAGGGTCGACTTCTATCGCGTCGCCGTCCAGCCGGGATTTTCCATCCCGCCACTGGCCGAGATGCGCGACGATGTCGCCTTGCTCCTCTCGCTGCCCGTCGAGACCGCTTGTCAGCCGTGACCTTGGCCGCGCGCGCCGATGCCGCGGCCCGGACCCGCGTACATTCCACCCGGAAGTCGCGGGTTTTTTTATTCGCGGGTTGACCGGACCGCGCCGAACTGCTAAACAGGAGGCTGGTTCTTTCACACCGGGAGGAAGGCATGAAGATCGACCAGGAGCTTGCTGACGCCATCGCCGAGCTCGACCGGAAACGACGGGAAAGGAAGGAGGCGGCCAGGCTGAGCGCCGAGAACGAGCGCCGGCGGCTGGAAGCCGTCAGCCTCGACCGACAGGCCCGGCACGACGAGCTCTGGAGCTATGCCGAGGCCGCTCTCAAATGGCGCGAGGACTTCCTGCGTTCGACCGAGACCCAGCGCATCTGGGAGATCCTCGGCGATCACGAGCGCCTGCCGCTGTTCTTCGCCAAGTTCTGGCGGGGCGAACCCTGCCCGCCCGGCGACATCGCCACCTGCGCGGTGATCACGCTGGACGACCTGTGGCACTACTTCCACTACGAGGAGCGCCACAAGGGCCAGGTGTCGTTCAAGAGCCCGCGGCTCATGACGCCGAGCGACCTCGTCGAACGGCTGCATCCGGACCTGCTCAAGCAGCTCAGCGAACATCTCGCCGGTCCGGCCGCGCTGGCTCAGGTCACGGCCTTCCTCAAGTGCCTGGCGGCCAGGAGTTGAAGATGCCGCCGCTGTCACGTCCCAGCTTCGGCCGTTAAGTCCGGCCAGCCGGGCTTTTTTTATTTTCTGAAGATCGGACGTGGGGCACCAACAAAAAATATCGGACGGAAGGCGCGCCAGCGCGCTTTGTGAAATAAATCCGATGAACATTTCCTCGGCCAGTCGTCGCGAAGCGACGACCTCGCAGGCCGAGCGCAGCCCACGCAAAAAATTTCTGAAACCGCTCGCGCCGCGAGCTGGTCCGGCTGGAGGACGCTTTCTGACGTTGGTTTGAATGCCGCGGATCGGCGGGCTCGACGGCCCATCGAGTGCGCGTCCGACAGACGGACCAGCGAGAAGGCGCGCCAAGGAAAAAAATAAAAGCGCCCTGACGAGTGTCAGGGCGCGGGTGTGCCGTCAGCCGGCTGAAGAACAGCGCCGGCGGCGCTTGGACAGGAGCTCGCAGACGATCGCCTCGATCTGCTCCGGCGTCAGCTTGCTGCCGACCTGCCGCGGCGAACCGCCGATCGTGTTGCTGCCGCCCCAGCGGTGCTTGGCCTCGGGTCCGAGTCCTTCGGCCCGGTTCAGGGCTTCGTACAGCCGGGCCACCGGAAAGGGAATGAACGGCGACAGCCGCCCGATGGCGTAATGCCGGCGTCCGTTGCTCTCGCCGATGATGGAGACGAAGGCCTTGATCCGCTTCTCGGCCATGCCGATGCGGGCGGCCTCGCCGATCTCGCGGACGAGCGTCCAGCCCGGATGCTCGGCCACGACCTCGAACGAGGTGTCCACGTCGACCTGCTTGGCGCCGTTGAACAGGCTGAGCTTGATCCGCCGGTGCATCTCGCGCACCAGCTTCTCCATGCCCTTCCCGTCCAGCTCGTGCAGCTTGCCGCTGGCCCGGGCCGCGGTGTACGGCCGCATGATCCAGTTCAGCTCCTTCATCAGATGAAGGCGCTGCTTGGACGGGTAGAGGCCGCCGCTCATGTCCATCAGGTCTTCGGCCCGCACCAGCTCGCGGAGCTTCGGCCGGTCGATGTGTTCCGGATGGAGCAGGATGTACGTGGCCAGGGCGACGTCCTGGTCGCAGCCGTTGCAGTAGACCGTCATGCAGGGCCGGCCAGCCTCGTCGCAGAAGCCGTCGAAGATGCCCATCTTGACGTGGATCATCGCCTGCAGGCAGCTCGACCGCGTGGCGATGCGGTCGACGCGGACGTGGTGGTCGATGTTCAGGATCAGGCGCTCCTCGTCGAAGCCTGGACCGCCCACGCAATACCCGTCGAGAGCGACGCTCATCGCCGGGTAGCTGGTGCGGAATTCCTCCCAGCCGACTTCCTTTCCCGGCTCAAAAATAAGCTTGATCGTCATGGTCGCTCCTGTGCGCGCTCGGCGCATTGGCGGACTTTTTCGTTTAAGCGTCACGGCGCTTGTGAAAGGACAACGGCCAACATTAGCATATTTGGGCCGTTCGGTCAATCATCCGGCCGGTCCGGTTTTCCGCTTGTGGCTGGCCGTACCCGGTGCTATACTGAGGCAAAAGAAGTCATCTTCCGACCATCGCGGTGCCTGACACCGAGCGGCTGAAAGCCGCGAGGTGTCTGGATCCGCCACCTTGTTCAGATCAGATGCCACCTATATGGGCCTGACCATCTCGCTGAAAAAGCAACCCGGCGACAAAGACGACGAACTCGTGCTTTTCCCCGAGGCCGAACATCTCCAGCCGCTCGGCCAGGACCGCGGCGCCGACTGGTTCGGCGGCGAGGAAGGACAACTGGCCGTGGACGTTTACGACGGCGAGGACGAGATCGTCATCCGCTCGCCGATCGCCGGCGTCCGCCCGGAAGACCTTGAGGTTTTCGTGCACAATGATATGCTGACGGTCCGCGGACAGCGGATGACCGAGGAAGAGGTCAAAGGACGGCGCGTGGTCCACGAATGCCACTGGGGCTCCTTCTCCCGATCCATCATCCTGCCGGCCGAGATCGACGCCGAGAGAATTTCCGCCGAGCTCAAGAACGGCGTGCTGACGGTCCGCTTGCCTAAAGCCGAAAGAAAGAAGAAGATCGACGTCAGGGAAGCCTGAAACGGCGCAACCTGTTTCAAAACAGACGACTCATGACCCAGACCGCAGGCGCCGCCGCGGACATGCTGCGCGCCAAACCGACCCGCGAACGCGGCCGGAAAAGAACGGCGAGGAAGAAACGGTCACCTTTGGCCCGCAAGGTGGCGATTTTTTTATTGATCGCGCTGATCGCCGCCGCCGGCCTGGCGGGCTGGCTGCTGGCGCCGGGCTCGGGCAAGATCTCCGCCGGCGTGACGGTCAACTCCTTCGCCGTCGGAGGGCTGACGCCGGACGAGGCCAAGGCGGCCATCCTGGCCAGGACCTCGGCCCTGACCCTCACCTATCAGGGTCCGGACTTCAACACGGTCATCCTGCCGGCCGCGGCCTCCCCTAGCCGGCGCGCCCTGGCGGCTTTCGACATCGAAGCCGCGGTCCAGAAAGCCTATTCCATCGGCCGGCGCGACAGCACGCTGGCCTCCGCGGCGGAACGCCTCAACGCCTACATCTTCGGTTCGACCGTCGACCTGCCGTTCAAGCTCGACCGCAATGCCCTTCGCGAGGAGCTCCTGAGCCGGCTGGGCGGCCTGACGCAGGCGGCCCGCGACGCCCGGCTGGAGATCAAGCTGGACCCGAAAGGCGGGCCGGCCGACGTTTCCGTCGCCCCCGAACGCGAAGGCCGGACCGTCGACGTCGAAACGATCGCCAGGGAAAGCGAGCAGCGGCTCTACGACCTGTCCGCCACGCCGGTCGAGGTCAAGATCATCAAGGACCGGCCCGACCTGACCGCTTCCGCCGTCGAACCGCTCCGCGAACCGGTGTCGGCGGCGCTGGCCCGGGCACCGCTCACGCTGACGTCCGGGGACAAGAAATGGACGGTCACCGCCGCCATGCTGGCCGACTGGCTCGAAGCCGTGCCGGCTCCAGGCGGCCAGGCCCGGCTCGGCCTGGACGAGACCAAGGTCAAGAAATATCTCTCCGACCTGGCCCCCGCGCTCAGGGCGAAAGCCAGCGACGCGGTCTTCCAGATGAAGGACGGCAAGGTTTCGGTCTTCGAACCGTCGGTCGACGGCACGGAACTGGACCCGGAGGCGTCGCTCGCGGCCATCAGCGCCGCGGTCTTCGGCGCCGACGCCCCCGCCAAAGTGGAACTGTCCGTCCGGCGCGCGCCGCCCAAGATCGGCACCGCCGACGCCAATCCGTACGGCATCCGCGAAGTGATCGGGGTCGGCGAATCCAACTTCAAAGGCAGCCCGAAGAACCGCCGGATCAACATCGCCGTCGGCGCCAAGACGCTCGACGGGACGCTGATCCAGCCGAACGAGGAATTCTCCCTGCTCAAGACGCTCGGCGCCATCGACGAGGCTCACGGCTATCTCAAGGAACTGGTCATCAAGGAGAACAAGACCACGCCGGAATTCGGCGGCGGCCTCTGCCAGATCGGCACCACCACTTTCCGCGCCGTCCTGAGCGCCGGCCTGCCGGTCACCGAGCGGCAGAACCACTCCTACCGGGTCGTCTATTACGAGCGCGATGGCGCCGGAAATTTCATGGGCGCCGGCAAGGACGCGACGATCTACGACCCCAAGCCCGATTTCCGGTTCGTGAACGACACCGGCAACGTCGTCCTCCTCAAGACGGCGATCACCGGCGACCGCCTGACCTTCACCCTTTGGGGCGTACAGGACGGACGCAAGGCCGAACAGACCGACAGCAAGGTCTACAACGTCGTCCCGCCGCCGGAGAAGAAGATCGTCGAGACCACCGACCTGAAGCCCGGCGAGACCAAGTGCACCGAGAGCCCGCATCCGGGCGCCGACGCCGTGTTCACCTACACGGTCACCTACGCCGACGGCACGGTGAAGAAGCGCGATTTCAAGAGCCACTACAAGCCGTGGGGCGAGGTCTGCCTGATCGGCGTCGACCCGAACGCCGTTCCGGCCGCGACCGGCGACCTGCCCTCGGCCGACGCCGCCGGCGTGACCGGCCAGTGATCGAAGGAATATCCGAAATAAGAAAAATCCCGCCCGCCGCGGGATTTTTTGAAAGCCGGCGTCCGGCCGCCGGTCCTGCTCCAAATATCAAAAAACACCCCATGGAGTCGCGCTCAAGAAGATTGCACCGAGGAGCAACCGAGTCGAAACCCGGGGTACCCTCGACGCAACCCCCATGCTTGTCGTGAGCGCGAATCTATGGGGTGTTTGGGGTGTGGAAAAAACAGGACCATCTCTGCAACGTCGCATCTTAGCACGGGCCGGAATATATGTCAAGACCCCCATCCGTCGGGGCGCCCCGCCCGGCCCGGGCACTCCCCGGGGCTTCGGGACCGGCCTCAGGAGCGGCGCCTGGCAGTCTTGACAAAAGGGCATGTTTATGCCATAATTCCCGGTTCAGTTCATTGAAAAAGTTTTGGCAGCGCCTGACACAAAGACCTCCCGGGCCCCCGCAAGGGGGTGGAGGTGCCTTCCAAGGTCGTCGGGGAACCGAGCGGGTTCGACTCCCGCCGCTGCCACCAATTTTTTTGACGCTGTACGTTTCCGGATCCTGGAGGTCCCACATGAATGTTCGCAAGCTGACCCTGCCCCGAGGCGAGAACGCCGTCACGGCCTATGGCCGGGCGATGCGATTCGGAGCCTACCTGCTGGCCGCGAATATCGCCCAGGACCACGACCTGGGCAAGGATCTGACGCGGCAGGCGGCCTTCCGGGCCTGGTGCCGTTTCGACGACCTGGGTCTGGACGACATGGCCAACGCCGTGCTCCGCCAGTTCGGCCTGACGCTCGTCGTAACCTCTCCCCTGAACATCATGCCGGGGAATGAAACGATCAACTGAAGCGACCGTCCGGCGAAGCCGGACGGGGATGAACCTGCACCACAGCCTTTCAGACGGAGGATGAGCATGCTGCCCATTCACCTGCCAGTAGAGACCGATGAGAGCATCACCGTGAAGGCCTACCGCGACGGCCGCCGCATCCGCATCTGCTTCAACGAGGGCGGATTCATCACCGCCGGACTCTTCCGCGCCGCGATCCTGAAGACGCCGGAGGAGCAGTCGGTGAGCAACGGCCCGGTCTCGGTCAGCGTCGCCTTCAAGAAGGGCGAGGACGTCGAGCTCGACGTC
>JBAIWZ010000096.1:0-1743 GCA_037916955.1 Acutalibacteraceae bacterium
TCGCGGTCCTGACCGGCGCCAAGGTCGTCAGCGAAGAGATCGGCATGAAGCTCGAGGACGCCAAGCTTGAGGACCTCGGCCGCGCCCGCAAGGTCGTTTCGACCAAGGAGAACACCACCATCGTCGACGGCGCCGGCGACCCGCGCGACGTCAAGGAGCGCATCGCCCTGATCAAGCGCGAGCTGGAGACCGCCGAATCCGAATTCGACAAGGAGAAGCTCCAGGAGCGGCTGGCCAAGCTCGCCGGCGGCGTCGCCGTCATCAAGGTCGGCGCGGCCACTGAGACCGAAATGAAGGAGATCAAGCAGCGGATCGAGGACGCCGTCCAGGCGACCAAGGCCGCGGTCGAGGAAGGCATCGTCGTCGGCGGCGGGGTCGCCCTGCTGAGGGCCAGCGCGGTGCTGGACAAGGCCGGCGCGCACGCGAACATCGACGAGGACGCGGCCCGCACCATCCTGAAGATGGCGCTCGAGGAACCGCTGCGCCAGATCGCCGAGAACACCGGCGAGGACGGCAACGTCGTCCTGGCCAGGGTCAAGGACGGCAAGGACTCCTTCGGGTTCAACGCCTCGACCCGGAAGTACGAGGACCTGGTCAAGGCCGGCATCGTCGACCCGACCAAGGTCGTGCGGAGCGCCCTGCAGAACGCCTCGTCCATCGCCTCGCTCCTGCTGACTACCGAGTGCGTGGTCACGGACATTCCCGAGAAGAAAGAAGAGGCCGGCCATGGGGCCGGAATGGGAATGGGCGGCATGGGCGGCGGCATGTATTGATCCGACACGGAAGAGGCGGGACCGCGCGGTCCCGCCTTTTGAATTGCCGGCCTGGCCGCGATCCGGCCGAGGCTTCCATCAAGAGCGGCGATGAGCTACAATGACAACCGGAAATTAAGCCAAATTATTCATCAGTCACATATGGCAGATCAAGCTCCGCAGCAACCCGCTCACGAACCGGCCCCGCAGGCCCCGCCCAAGCCGTCGTCCGGCGCGTCCGCGGCCGACAACAAGCTGATGGCCGCCTTCTCTTACATCGGCATCCTGTTTCTCATCCCGCTCCTGACCGAGGCCAAGAACGACGACTACGTGAAGTTCCACGTCCGCCAGGGCATCGTCCTGTTCGTCATCGACGTCGTCGGCAGTTTCATCGCCTGGGTGCCGTTCATCGGCTGGGCGATCGGCCTCGTGCTGCTCGTCGTCTCCGTCTACGGATTCGTCCAGGCCTACGAAGGCCGGCGCTGGGAGCTGCCCTACGTGGCCAAGTACGCCAGGCAGATCAAGATCTAATTTTCGCGGGTTTCATTCACCCCTTATGCTGAAACAGACCCTCCACGATATCGAGACGCTGGTCGCGAAGATCTCCGATACGTGGAGATTGCTTTGACCTGGACAAGACCCGCGGCGACATCGAAGCGACCGAATGGGAGACCCAGCAGCCGGATTTCTGGAAGGACAACGAGGCTGCGCAGAAGACCAGCCGGCGGCTGGCCGAATTGAAGACCGATTACGAGAACTGGCGCACGCTGAAGGCCGACGCCGAGGAACTTTTGGATTACGCCAGGCTGGCAGCCGACGAGGATGACGCGGCCGCCGAAGCCGGCATCGTCGGGCAGCTGGAAGCCCTGAAAGATCGCTTAGCCAAGCAGGAATTCGCGATGCTGCTGAACGAGAAGTACGACGACCGCGACGCCATCATCGCCATTCACGCCGGCGCCGGCGGCACCGAGGCGCAGGACTGGGTCGAGAT
>JBAIWZ010000097.1:0-1853 GCA_037916955.1 Acutalibacteraceae bacterium
CTTCTCGAGATCCTCGTTGGTCGTGCAGACCAGGCGGAACCCGTGGGCGGTGTTGCGGAGCACGCTGACGAGTTCCTTCTGCATGGGCAGCGGCAGGCAGTGCAGGTGCTCGAGGAAGAGGGTGCCGCCCTTGGCCTGCTTGACCCAGGTGCCGCCCGCGCCGTCCTGGCCGAGCAGCCCCTCGCGGAAGCCCTGCTCCGAGCTGAGGGCGCAGTCGATCCGCACGAACGGGCGCTCGCCGCTGTCGCCGTGGGCGTGGAGGATGTCCGCCACGGTGGCCTTGCCCGTGCCGGTCTCGCCGACCAGCAGCACCGGCGTGCGCACCGTGCACAGCTTCTTGATCTGCTGGATGAGCTTCTTGGATTTCGCGCTCTTGCCGACCAGCCGGTTCTCGATGTCGCCGGCGTCCGCCACCGGCGTCGCCGCGTCGGCGGCGCGCTCGAGGTGGGCCTGGCGGAACTCCATGCCGCGCTTGAGCGTCGCGATCAGCTCGTCAACCTTGAACGGCTTCTGCAGGTAGTCGAACGCCCCGTACTTGAGGGCCTGGACGGCGCTCTCGGTGCTGGCGTAGGCCGTCATGATGATGATCACGCAGCTCGGGTCGTAGAGCTTGAGCTGCTTGAGCAGGGTGATGCCGTCCATCGGCTTCATGTCGATGTCGGCCAGGACGAGATCGAACTTCTCCGCCTTGTAGCGGGCCAGCGCCTTTTCGCCGTCGGTGGTGAAGGCCGTGGCGAACCCGGTGGGTTGAATGACCGCGTTCAGCATCTCGTGGATCGAGAGCAGATCGTCGACAATGAGGACAGCCGGCATGGGGGGATATTTCAGGGGTCAACGAACACCGCCGGAGGCGTCTGCGCAAGGCTAACCTGACCGTTTGGGCCTATTCGCCGCGTTGCTTACAAACATCTTACAAATGCGGGCCCCAAACGCCGCCGCGGGCCGCGACGGGCCGGTTTTGGCCGGGCCGCGAGGGGTCGCCGCCGTTACTGGAGACCGCCCGCCACGGCGCCGAGTTGGAAGATGGGCAGGAACATCGCGATGACGATGCTGCCGACCACGACGCCGAGAAAGACGATGAGCAGCGGCTCGATCAGCGAGGTCATGGCCGCGACCATCGCGTCGGTCTCCGTGTCGTAGAAATCGGCGACCTTGTTCATCATGCCGTCCACGTTGCCGGTCGCCTCGCCCGCCTTGACCATGTGCCGGATCATCGGCGGGAAGAACGGATTGACCGCCAGCACCTCGGAGACCTGCCCGCCCTGGCTGACGTGCTTGGAGATCTCGCCGCAGGCGTCCTCGATCTGCACCTTGCCGCTGGCCCCGGCCACGATCTCGAGCGTGCGCAGGATGGGCACGCCGGACCGGATCAGCGTCGCGTAGGTGCGGCAGAACCGCGACAGCGCGATCTTTTGTATCAAAGTCCCAAATACCGGCGCGCGCACGAGGGCGTGGTCCTTGACCCGGCGGCCCTTCGGCGTGGCCACGAACCGGCGGAGGCCCCAGACGACGGCGGTGATGGCCAGCACGATCCAGTGGATCTGGTGCCGGAGGAAATAGCTCGTATCGATCAGCATCTGGGTCGGCACGGGCAGCTTCGCGCCGAAGTCGGCGAACATCGCCGCGAACACGGGAATGACGAAGATGAGCAGCACGTTCACCAGGATGATCGCCAGGGCGATGACCGCGACCGGGTAGGCCAGCGCCGACTTCACCTTCTTCGTGACCTTGAGGGTCGACTCGAAGTAGCTCGCCACCTTGCCGAGGATCTCCGCCAGCGCGCCCGAGGCCTCGCCCGCCTCGACCATGGACACGAACAGGGTGTTGAAGGCCCGGGGGTACTTCTTGACCGC
>JBAIWZ010000098.1:0-2553 GCA_037916955.1 Acutalibacteraceae bacterium
GGCGACGAAGGCGAAGGCCGCCATCGCCGAGGCCAAGGAGCTCCTGAAGGAAGAGAAGTACCAGGCGGCGCTCTCCAAGATCGAAGAGGTCGCCCAGCTCACCAAGGAAGTCGACGATTCCGCGGCCGCTCCGCAACCCGAACCCGTAACGCCCGACGCGCCCGTAACGGAGGGCCAGCCCGCTCCGTCTGATACGTCGAAGAGCGAGACTCCGCCCGCGCCGGCGCCCGCACCGTAAGCGGGGACCGGCAGGGGAGGGAGGAACGCGCGCTCTTTGACAACGTCAGACCCGACAAAACGGCCCGAGCATCGCTCGGACCGTCCTGCTGGGTCTGGCAACCGCTAGTTGGACCGTCCCCGCGGCGCCATGTGGCGCCTGGCGGGGTCATTCCCGTCACGGCACACGCTGCCGCGACGGACTGTCCCACAAATCGGTCGCTATGACCTGTATATGGAGTTCTACGCGTCAGGCAGCAAGGTCGAGTACTCAGAAGGTACGCCTTCGCGGTACATATCGCCCGGCATCTCCTTTAAGAAGATGCGGGCTACCCACAGAAAGGTTGTACATAGTTATGAGTGAAGTTTTACGAATGAGCAGGAAAGCGCTCACCATGGCCGTCGTCGGTGCGACGATCGCCTGGTCGATCTCGCTGTCCGCGTTCCTTGCGCCGCTTACGGCCAAGGCTGCGGCCGCGGGTTCGCTGGTGAAAGCCTCCCTCCCGGCCGTCTACTACGTCGGCCAGGACGGCAAGCGCTACGTCTTCCCGAACGAGAAGACGTACAAGACCTGGTACGCGGACTTCAGCACGGTGACCACCATCACCGATTCTGAGCTCGCGGCCATGACGATCGGCGGTAACGTTACCTACAAGCCGGGCGTCAAAATGGTGAAGATCACGACCGATCCGAAGGTCTACGCCGTCGACCACAACGGTACGCTCCGCTGGGTCAAGACGGAGGCCCTCGCCGTCTCGCTGTATGGTGCCAACTGGAACCAGCAGATCGATGACGTGCCGGATGCGTTCTTCACCAACTACATGGTTGGTGCGGACATCAACTCCGCCTCGGACTTCAGCCCGGCCGGCGTGGCCTCGGCTGCGACGTCCATCAACCAGGACAAGAACCTCGGTTCGTCCTCCTCGGTCTCCGGCACGCTCTCGGTCAGCCTCTCCTCCAGCCAGCCGGCTGGCGGCACGCTCCCGGGCGGCGCCACCCAGGTGAACATGCTGAAGGTCGACGTCCACAATGGCGGCACGTCCGCCATGACGGTCGATTCGCTCACGGTCCATCGCTCCGGCGCTGGTCTCCCGAGCGACATCTCCAACGTCTACGTCTATGCCGGCAACGATCGTCTGACGACCGGCCGCTCGATCAACTCGTCGTCCAACGACGCGTCGTTCAGCGGTCTGAACCTGACGCTCGGCGCGGGTGAGACGAAGACCGTCTGGATCGCGGCCGACATCAACAACGTCGCCACGATGGGTGGCAACACGAACCGCCTCGAGCTCACGGCGCTCCAGTCCGGCACCTCCATGGCGTCCGGCCTCCCGCTCCAGGGCCCGCTGTTCACGATGTCGTCTGCCACGGTCGGTGGTATCACCATCGCCGCCTCCGGTTCGATCACGAACCCGAAGGCCGGTCAGACCCAGGCGAAGATCGGCGAGTTCCAGCTCACCGCTGGCTCCCAGGAGGACCTGACGTTCTCCAAGATCGCCCTCATCCAGGGTGGTGCGATCAGCCGTGAAAAGCTGTCGAACTTCACCCTGAAGCAGGCTGGTCTGACGGTCGCGACGGTCTCCGCGCTCAACAGCAAGGACCTCGCCGCGTTCGTCCTCGCCAACCCGATGCTCATCGAGAAGGGCAACACCAAGACCTTCGAGGTCTATGCTGACGTCTCGGGTGCCGCTCGCACGACGGATACCGTGCAGCTCTACCTCGACCAGGCCTCGGACCTCCTCGCCGTCGGTTCCACCTACGGCTATGGCGTCCAGGTCACGAACGGCAACTACGATGGTTCGCCGTGCCCCGGCGTCGCCTGCTCCTCGAGCACGGTTGATGCTGGCCAGCTCACGCTCACCTTCAACGGCCCGGCCGCGAAGGACATTGCCTCGAACGGCAAGGACGTCGAGCTCTTCAACTTCACGATGGCCGCGCAGTCGAACCTCGAGGTTCGCAAGCTCGAGCTTCAGGTTGATGGCAACGGCGACCTCGACGACGGTTCGACCAGCACGCCTCGTCTGACGGACATCAAGGTCGTCGACACCGCCACCGGTGCCACGGTCTCCGGTCCGAAGGATGCGACGCAGGGCACGGGCTACGCCGTCGCCGCCAACTCGTCGACCCTCGACTTCACGGAGGTCTTCAACCTGACCGCCGGTCAGGCCCGGACCTTCAAGGTCACGGCCGATGTCGGCAACGACACGACCCTCGCGGGCGGTCAGACGCTCTCGACGGCCAAGGTCACCCTCAAGCAGATCAGCGCGCTGTCGAATGCGATCCGCAACCTCGACAACAGCACGTATCTGACGGGTGCCGACATCGTTCCGGATGCGG
>JBAIWZ010000099.1:0-1817 GCA_037916955.1 Acutalibacteraceae bacterium
CGGAGACGATGATGCCGGCCAGAAAGCCGCCGAGCGCTTCCACTTGCAGCACGAGCCCGACGATAATCGGGATCAGGACGGCAATCGCCGCTAGGGGCACGAGCTCCTTTTGCGCCGCCGTCGTCGAAATGCCCACCGCCCGGCCATAGTCAGGCTGGACCTGGCCCTCCATGAGGCCCGGAATGCGGAATTGTCGCCGCACCTCTTCGACAATGAGGCCGGCCGCACGCGAGACGGCGCGGATCGAGAGCGAGCTGAACAGCCACGGCACCGCGCCGCCCAGAAGCAGGCCGACAAAAACGGCGGGCATGCTCACACGGATGCCGGTCGTATTCAGTTGCTCGGCAAGCGCCACGCCCATCTGGCTCTGAACCCTGCCTACGTCGGTGACGAAGGAGGCGAACAGCGAGACGGCGGCGATAACGGCCGACGCAATCGCGTCTCCCTTGGTGATGGCCTTGGTCGTGTTGCCCACCGAGTCCAGGTCGGCCATGATCTGGCGCGCCTGCTGCGTGTTCTTGTCTTCCAGGCCGTGCCACGACAGCTCGCCGATGCCGTTGGCATTATCGCTGATCGGCCCGTACGAGTCCATGGCCACATTGTTGCCGGTGTGACTCAGCATGCCGATGCCGATCATCGCGATGCCATAGAGCACATACGAGATATGGCCCATGCCTTGATAGATCAGGAGGGCAAAGATAAAGGTGATGACGATGACGAACAGCGCCCACACCGAAGATTCCTGGCCCAGCGCCAGCCCGGACAGGATTGTCGTGGCCGGGCCGGTGCGCGTTGCCTTGACGATCTCTTTGACGGGCGCGTGCCGCGTGGCGGTAAAGTAAGAGGTGAGCGGGTTAAAGGCCACGGCCAAGGCGACGCCGATGCTCGTCAGCAGCGCCAGGCGCCAGTCGCCCGCGTACAGGATCGCGACGACGAACGACCAAAAGACGGTGTTGACGCTCGACACTTCGTAGGAGCGGAACATGGCCTCTTCGGAGTTGTGAGCGCGCAGGAAACCGAGCGGAAAGTGTTCCCAGATCGGCACGGTAAAGGTCCCCAGGATGGACGAGATCACGCCGATGGCGCGGATGATGAGGGGGTAAATGATCCACTTTAAGCTGTGGGTGGGATCGACCGCCATGACGGCCAGGCCGAGGATCAGACCGGAGACGATGGTGACCTCGTAGCTTTCGAAAATGTCGGCGGCCATGCCGGCGCAGTCGCCCACGTTGTCGCCGACAAGGTCGGCGATGACGGCCGCATTGCGCGGGTCATCCTCGGGGATGTCCTTTTCGACCTTGCCGACGAGGTCGGCGCCGACGTCGGCGGCCTTGGTAAAGATACCGCCGCCCACGCGCATGAACAGCGCCAAGAGCGTGCCGCCGAACCCAAAGCCCAGCAGCGCATCCGGCGCGGCCTTGCCAAAGATGATAAAGATGGTCGTGCCGCCAAGCAGGCCCAGCCCGTCCGTCAGCATGCCCGTGATGGTGCCGGCATAATAGGCGATCGACAGCGCCTCGTTAAAGCTGCGCCGCGAAGCCGAGGCCACGCGAACGTTGGCCTGCACGGCCATGCGCATGCCGTATTGGCCGACGATCAGGCTGAACGACGCGCCCAGGATAAACGCGATCGTCCGGCCGATCGCCACGACGATCTGCGCGCTGTTCCCGAACAAGTCCCTCGCCTCGTCGCTCGGCGGGGCGATATAGACGCTAAAGAAAAGCGCGACCGCCAGCACGCCGATCAACGGAAGGATCGAGCGAAGCTGGCGGTTGAGGTAAGCATCCGCCCCAATGCGGATCGCATTCCACATGTCC
>JBAIWZ010000100.1:0-6644 GCA_037916955.1 Acutalibacteraceae bacterium
AAACGCGGCGCCAAGCCCGGACGCACGGACCGGCTGATCGCCATCGGCGCCGCGACGTTCGCGGTGGTCGCGATCGCCTTCGCCGAAGGTTCGGTGGCGCGGAGTTACGGGCTGCTGCAGTTCGCCGGACTGGCCCAGATCGCCGGCCTGACCGCGCGTTTCTTCGGCGCCGCCGCCAAGGGCCATGAGGATCCGAGGGTCAGCGGCCAGCCGCTCAATTTCCTGCGTCGCAGCTTCATGGCCAAGACCGCTCTCGCCAACGTGGCCTTGTTCTGGGCGCTGTCTTTCCTGATCGTCATGGTCGCCGCCATCTTCTTCACCGGCGCCATCGCCGACCTTCGCCAGGCGAGGGCCGAAGGGGACCTCCGGCTCCTGACCGCCGATCTGGACGCCCAGCGCGTCAGGCTGTTGGAACGCGCGACCGGCATTTCTTTCCTGCCGCAGATCGTTGATCTGAAGTCCGACGCGCCCGCCGCCCCGCTGCCCGAAGCGTTCTTGCCTTACCGCGGCTCCAGCCAGACCATCCGGGCGTTCGATCGCTCCGGCAACCCGCTCCTGTCCGTCCCGGCATCGGCCGAGCCGGCCGTTTGGTTCGCGGCTTCGCAATCCGTCCAGTCGGCTCTGCGCGGCGAACGCGCGGCCGTTCTCGAATACGACGACATCGCCGGCCAGTGGGTGATGCGGGCGGCCGTCCCGACGGCCTTTGCCGACGGGACCGCGGGCGTCGTGGTCGTGACCTCCGGCCTGACCTCGCTCACCGGCATCTTCGCCGACGATCCCGCGCCGCCGACGTCCTACGGACTGGTCGCCGCCGACGGGGTCACCAGCGTCCTCGAGGCCGGCGCGCCGCTGGACGCTGCTGCCGCCGACACCGTGCGTCTGGCCGCCACCGGCGGCGAAGCGGAATCCGTCGAACGGGACTCCTGGTCCGCCCTGGCCGTCGGCCGGGTCTTCGCCGGGGCCAATTCGCCCGACGGCGCCGCCTACGCCGCCTTCTCGCGCGAGGCCGGCATCGCCGAAGCGGTGCGCATCCTCTCCCTGGTCACGCTGGTCGTCTTCCTGGCGCTGTTCATCCTGACCTTCTTCGTCATCCTGCTGACCTCGCTGGTGCTGCGGCCGGTGCGCGGTCTGCGCGCCGCCGCCCGCTGCCTCGAATCCGGCGACTGCGACAGCCATGTCAGCGCGGCCGGGGCCGACGAACTTTCC
Organism: Acutalibacteraceae bacterium; assembly: GCA_037916955.1. GTDB lineage: Bacteria > Patescibacteriota > Patescibacteriia > SG8-24 > SG8-24 > JBAIWZ01. The sequence goes on from JBAIWZ010000100.1 coordinate 1,207, forward strand.
GAACTGGCCGACTCCTTCAACCGCATGGGCGGGACCATCCGCGAGCGGACTGAAAAGTTGAAGGCGGCGCTGCGCGAGCAGCAGGACTTCCTGGCGAATACCGCCCACGAGATGCGCACTCCGCTGAACGTTTTCCGCTGGACCATCGACCTGATGCGCTTCGGCGACACCGGCAAACTGAACAAGATCCAGCTCGAACTCGTCGAGCAGCTGCACCAGACGACGCGGCGCCTGCTCGCCCTGGTCCAGAACCTGCTGGACACCTCGAGCATCGAGCAGCGGCGGGTCGCCCTGAAACTCGGCGCCGTCCAGATCGAGGACGTGATCGACGAGGCCGCCGGCGCCATGGCGATGAGGATCCGCGAAAAGAAACTGAACTTCAGCTGGAAGCCGCCGGCCAAGCGGCTGCCGCCGGCCTCCGGCGACCGCGACCGGCTCTACCAGATACTGCTCAACCTCCTGAGCAACGCCGTCAAATACACGCCGACGGGCGGCCGCGTGACCGTGACCGTCGCCGAGGCGCGCGAGTCCGGACCCGGCGGCGCGCCGGGACGGTTCCTCCGGACCACCGTCGAGGACAACGGCCGGGGCATCCCCAAAGACCAGCAGGCGCGCGTCTTCGAGCGCTTTTTCCGCGCGCGCAACGCCACGGTCGACGAGATCGAGGGCACCGGCCTGGGCCTGTACATCGTCAAACAGCTGATCGCCATGCACGGCGGCGAGATCTGGTTCGAATCGGTCGAGGGCGGCGGCAGCTCGTTCCACTTCACCGTGCCGGCCGTCGGACAGGATGAAAATGGTATGATTGACGCCGGCAAACCCGGTCCCAAGAAGCTATGACCACCCCGGTCAAACCGGTCAAGGAGCAGCGGCCGACGATCCTGGTCATCGAGGACGAACCCTCGCTGGCCGACATCTATTCGACGTCGTTCGGCGCCGCCGGTCTTGACGTGGCCGTGGCCGGCGACGGCGTCGAGGGGCTGGAACTGGCGCTGCGCACCCGTCCCGAGCTGATCCTGCTCGACCTGGTGCTGCCGATCAAGGACGGCTTCGAGGTGCTGAGGGACCTCAAGTCGAACCCCCGCACGAAGGACATCCCGGTCATCATCCTCTCCAACCTGGGACAGGATTACGAGGTCAAGCACGGGATGGACCTGGGAGCCGCCTGCTTCCTGGTCAAGACCGAGGTCGAGCCGGCCAAGCTGGTCCAAAAGGTCAAAGCCTTCCTGGACGGACGCACGGATTGCCGCCGCTGAGGGCACGAATATGGATACTGTCGAGCCGAAGGACAAAACGGGAGCGAAGCTGAAGGTGCTGGTCGTCGAGGACGACAAGTTCCTGCAGAAGGTCCTGGTGACGAAATTCGCCGCCGAGGGTTTCGATGTCCGCGCCGCCAGCGACGGGGAAGAAGCCCTCAAGCAGATGCTGCCCGACTCGCCGTCGATGGTCGTGCTGGACCTGATCATCCCCAAACTCAACGGCTTCGAGGTGCTGGCCGAAATGCGCACCAACCCGAAGATGAAGGACATACCCGTCGTCGTCCTGTCCAATCTGGGTCAGGAGGAGGACGTCAACCGCGCCCGCCAGCTCGGCGCCATCGAGTTCCTGGTCAAGAGCAATCTCTCCATCCAGGAGGTCGTCCAGAAGATCAAAGAGGCCTACGCCCGCCATCTGGCGGCCGGCCATTGAACCGGAAAACCGTGCCCGTGACCGTCGAACAACTGAAACACCTGCTCGTCGACGCGGGACTGGTCGCCGCCGGTGATTTCGAAGCGGCCGCCGACGAGGCCAAGAGGTCCGACAAGCCGCTCGAGGCGGCGCTCGTGGACCGCAACCTCGTGCCCGACGATTATCTCGGCCAGCTGATCGCCGACTCGCTCGGCTATCCTTTCGCCCGGGTCGAGAACCAGAAGATCCCCGATCACATCCTGCGCATCATCCCCGAGCGGGTCGCCCGGCATTCCCGGGTGATCGCCTTCGGCACGGACGAGGCCGGCCGGCTGAAGCTGGCCATGAGCGATCCCGACGACCTGGAGACCGTCCGCCTGGTCGAGAAGAAGGCCGGCGTCCGCGTCCTGCCGCACTACGCTACTCCCAACGGCATCGAGTCGGGCATCGAGCGCTACTCCCGCGACCTGGAGAGCGCAATCAAGACCATCATGGAGGAGGTCCGCCGCCGCGGTCCGGCCAAGCCCGGCGAGGAGGAGGGCGAGGGCGAGACCATCCGCATCGTCGAACTGATCCTCGACTACGCCTACCAGAACAACGCCTCGGACATCCACGTCGAGCCGCGGGAAAAGGACATGCTGGTCCGCTACCGCATCGACGGCATCCTGCACGACGTCGTCACCCTGCCGCACGAGCTGCTCAATCCGGTCGTCACCCGCATCAAGATCCTGTCCAAGATGCGCACCGACGAGCATTTTGCCGCCCAGGACGGCAAGTTCCAGGAGATCGTCGGCGGCGAACGCGTCGACGTCCGCGTTTCCGTGCTGCCGGTGGTCGACGGCGAGAAGGTGGTCATGCGCCTCCTGGCCGAGAAGGGGAAGCGCTTCAACCTGCGCGACCTCGGTTTTTCCGAGGCCGACTTCAAGAAGCTCGACCGCCACATCCAGAAGTCCTTCGGCATGATCCTCGCCACCGGCCCGACCGGGTCCGGCAAGACGACGACCATGTACGCCGTCCTCAAGATCCTCAACACCCGCGACGTCAACATCGCCACCATCGAGGACCCGATCGAGTACGCCATCGAGGGCGTCAACCAGATCCAGGTCAACCTGAAGACCGGCCTGACCTTCGCCAACGGCCTGCGCTCGATCGTCCGCCAGGACCCCGACATCATCATGGTCGGCGAGATCCGCGACGAGGAGACGGCCGGCATCGCCGTCAACGCCGCCATGACCGGGCACCTGGTCCTGTCCACCCTGCACACCAACGACGCGGCCACGACCCTGCCCCGGTTCATCGACATGAAGATCGAGCCGTTCCTGATCGCCTCGACCGTCAACGTCATCATCGCCCAGCGCCTGGTCCGGAAGATCTGCAGCCGCTGCATCACGAGCTACGACGTGCCCCGGGCCGAGCTCTTCGACAAGCTGCCGGCCGAGGTGGCCAACAAGTTCTTCGCGGTCCCGGAGGGGGCGCGCAAGAGCGACCAGGTCAGGCTCTATCGCGGCAAGGGCTGCGACCGCTGCAACCACACCGGCTACCAGGGCCGGGTCGGCATCTTCGAATTGCTGGAGATGGAGGACAACATCCGCGACCTGATCATGAAGAACGCCAACGCCAAGGAGATCCAGAAGCAGGCCGTCCTGAACGGCATGTCCACCATGCTCGAGGACGGCGTCCGCAAGGCGCTCGAGGGCATCACCACCATCGACGAGGTGCTCCGCGTCGCCGGCGCCTAACCGAAACCCTATGTCGTTCCGCTACGTCGCTTCGACCAAGAAAGGCCAGATCAAGACCGGCGTCTCCGACCTGGCGAGCCGCGAGTCCGTCATCCGCGACCTCGAGACGCGCGGGCTGGTCGTGGTCTCGGTCGACAAGGAGAGGGTCACGGAGCGCATCGAGGCCTTCGGCGCGCTGCTGTCCGGCACCATCCGTCACATCGACAAGGTGCTCTTCACCAAACACCTGTCCATCATGCTCAAGGCCGGCCTGACGCTCCTGGAATCGCTCCTGATCCTCAAGGAACAGGCTCCGAACTGGCGCTTCCGCCTGATCATCGGCCGGATCGCCCAGCAGGTCGAACGGGGCGGCGCTTTTTCCGACGCTCTCGAGTCCTACCCGCGGGTCTTCTCGGCTTTCTACGTCAACATCGTCCGGGCCGGCGAACTCTCCGGCACGCTGGAGCAGAGCCTCGACCACCTGGCCGTCCAGTTCACCAAGGACTACGAACTCCGGAGCCGGGTCCGCTCGGCCATGCTCTACCCGGCGGTCGTCGTGGTCGCCGCCCTGACCATCGGCTTTTTCTTCGCGATCTACGTCCTGCCGCAGGTGGCCCAGTTGTTCGCCGGCCTCAAGGGGATCAAGCTGCCGCTCGTGACCGTCATCCTGATCGACGTCGCCCGTTTCGCCCGCAAGTACACCGTCCAGTCCCTGGTCGGCGGCCTGGCCGCGGTGGCCGCCTTCCTCTGGCTGCTGCGGCAGAAGTTCATGCGGCCGATCACCGGCTGGCTGGTGCTGCGCCTGCCGATCGTGGGCAAGATCACGCGCAACCTCAACCTGGCCCGCTTCGCCCTCGTCTTCGGCACCATGCTCAAGAGCGGCATCCCGATCACCAAGGCGGTCGAGGTCACCGCCGACGTGCTCGGCAATTATTACTACAAACGCCTGCTGCTCCGGGCGCTCGGCGACCTGCAGCAGGGCAAGCCGCTGTCCGAGGGACTGCGCCGCGACGAAAAACTGTTCCCCAAGATCACCACGCGCATGGTCGAGGTCGGCGAGCACTCCGGCAAGCTGGAGGAGGTGCTCGGCTACCTGACCGACTTCTACGACCTCGAGGTCGAGACGACGATGAAGAACCTGACCGCGATCCTGGAGCCGGTGCTGCTCCTGATCATCGGCGCTTTCGCCCTGGCCCTGGCCTTCGCCATCATCATCCCCATCTACAATTTCATCGGGATGATCAGCAAGCTCTGATATGCGACCGAACCCGGACATCGCCGCGGTTCCCGTCCGGGTGCCGCGCCGGCGGTTCCGCGGCGCCCGAGGCGTGACGCTCCTGGAACTGCTCATCGTCATCGCCATCTTCGCCGTCGTCGGGCTGGCCTCGTCGACCTGGATCACCCAGCTCCTGGGCCGGCGCGGGCTTCAGGCGGCGGCCGACCAGGCCGTCGACGCCCTGAGCGAGGCCCAGTTCTCGGTGATGAGCGGACGGAACGCCGCCCGCTACGGCGTCCATTTCGAAGCCGGCCAGTTCGTCTTCTTCCAGGGCGCCAGCTACGACCCCGCCGACGCCGACAACGTCGTCCATGACCTGACCGGCGACGTCAGCATCACCGCGATCTCCCTGACCGGGGGCGGCAGCGACGTCCATTTCGCCGACCACCGCGGCCTGCCGGCCGAGAACGGCACGATCGTTTTCACCGGCGCCTACGGCGATTCCCAGACCGTGACCGTCGGGGCCGCCGGCCTGATCGCTTCGGACTAGCCGCCCGCACGCGCATGTTTCCCAGATCCAGCACAACCAGCCGGCCGCCGCGGACCGCGGGATTCTCGATCCTCGAGGCCGTGCTGGCAATGGCCGTCTTCGGCTTGCTGGCCGCGGGCACCATCACCCTGGTCATCGGCCCGATCGTCTCGGCCAACGACTCGGTCGAACGCAGCCGCGCTTCCTTCCTGGCGGAGGAGGGGCTGGAGGCGGCGCGTTCCATCCGCGACGGATCCTGGCTGACCCTCGCGCCGGGCGTTCACGGCCTCTCCAAAGGCGCCGGCTG